>JAFPYA010000277.1 GCA_017412445.1 Clostridia bacterium | reverse complement strand
GCGTCCTTCATTTCCATCTTGCGCAGAAGCAGGCGCTCCGTTTCAAGCGTGGGCATATAGTCAAAGGGGCTTGATTCAAACATCGGTCGTTCCTCTGCCTCAGATTTCCACTTCTTTGTGCTCTTTCGCGCTGCGGTAGATGCCGTCAAGTATGCGCTGCATGGTCACGGCCTGGTCAAGGCCGCTTATGGGCTTTTCGCCAGTGCGCAGGCAGTGGATGAAGTGGTCTATCTCCTCATAGAACACGTCGGCGGTGCCGCAGGTGGGCGTGTTGTCGGTGAGATAGCCGCACTCCTCGCCGTACACGGTCAGCGGGTCGAAGCGCGCGCCGCCCTTGCTGCCCAGTATCTGGGTGAAGCTTTCGCCGGGGGCGTTCTGCGCCCAGCTTGCCTCAAACATGAGGCTCGCGCCGTTTTCAAAGTGCACTATGCCCGAGGCGCTGTCTTCGGTGTCGAAGGCGGTGACGTCGCTGTCCATGGCGACCCAGCGGCCCACGCCCTTTGTCTGATAGTCGCCTATGGCGTAGGAGGCCGAGGCGCTCACGCGCACGGGCCTGGGGTTACCCATCAGGTACCACGTCCTGTCTATGCAGTGTACGCCCAGATCTATAACGGGACCGCCGCCGCTCTTTTTGGTGTCGGTGAACCAGCCTCTGGGCGTGCCGCGCCTGCGGGTGTAGGCAGTTTTGGCAAAGTAGATGTCGCCGAGCTTGCCTTCGGTTATCATCTGCTTGAGCAATTGCACCTGAGGCGAATACCTCGTGCACACGGCCAGCATGAAGGGCACGTCCGCCTTTTCTATCTCCCTTTGCATTTCGAGCGCGTCCTCAAGGCTCGCGGCCATGGGCTTTTCGCAAAGTATGCCCTTGCCGTGCCTCGCGGCGGCGATGGCGCAGGGGGCGTGCGAGCCGTTCCATACGCAGATGTCCACATAGTCGCACTCGGCGTTTGAAAGCAGCTCCTCCGCGGACGCGAACGCCTTGGGAATGCCGAAATCGGCGGCAAAAGCCTTTGCGCGTTCAAAATTGATGTCGGCTACGGCGGTGACCTCGACGTCGTCCCGCTTGTTGTAGGCGGGCATATGGCAGGAGCGCGCTATGTTGCCCGCGCCGATTATTGCAACCTTTATCTTGTTCATATTTGTCTCCTACATGAATATATTCAGTCCCTCGGCGGCGTCAGGGTCGCCCAAAGTGCTTTTAACCGATTCGCCCGGCAGCAGACATCCGAAGTACCTCGCGCCAGGCACGCATACGCCGAGCGCGGCGTGCTCACCCACGTTGGTCACGCGGCCGCCGTCGCTGAGCAGCTGGGTAAGTGGCATGTCCTCAAACGTAACCCCGTCCGCGAACACTATCTCGTCTGTGCTCATTACGCTTTCCTCGCCCTTGACCAGCGCGGTGCGCATTATGGCGCAGCCGTTTTCGGGCAGCTCCACGGTGAAGCGGCCCACGCAGCCCTGTGCCACCGCCGGGAATGAATTGCCGAGTACCTTTCTGCCCTTGATGTCGTAGACCTCCACGTGCAGCGCGTCCACGGGCGACACAGGTGCATCGCATACCAGATACACCTCGCAGCTCACTATGCCATCGGTCTTTTGAGCAGACACTGGCTTTACGTAGCCCACCTCGCTCTGCCATGCGCTCATTAGCGCAAAGTAGGCGGGGCGCGGTCTGCCGGGGCAATCCAGAAGCGCGCGGCTCGCAGGCGCGAACAGCTTGTCCGCCACGCCGTCAAGCGCAAGATAGTTTTTGCTGAGGCGGGCGTCCAGCGCCCTGAAGCGCAGCTCCCTGCCCTGAATGTAGCGGCTGCAGCTCACTATGTGCTCCACGTCGCCCGAGGCCACGCGCGAGGCCATCGCCTCGTAATCCTTTATGCTGCTGCCCGAAAGCGCCCACATCTCGCTTGCGCCGAGCCCTTCCTCGCCGCCGCTTATGCTCATCAGCTCATCATAGGGCTTGAGCGCGGGCAGCGCAGTGGCTATCTCAAGCTCCGCGGCACTCAGGCTCTCGAGGCCGTGGCGCGCCGAAAGCAGCCTGTGGGCGGCGTTGGGCTCGCTGTCCATTGTAAACGCGCTCAGCGCGCCCGCGTTCTCGGCGAGGCTTATCGTTTCCTCCGTGTCCGCCACGAAACCGCGGGGCAGCGAAAACTCCGTGGGTAAAAAGCAGATGAACACCGCCTCGTCGCTGACCTCTCCGTCTGTATATACGTGCGCCTCTATCTCGTTGGCCTCGCCGGGCATGAGCTTGTCCTTCAGTTCGCTCACGGCCAGGGGCGTATAGCCGGCGTTCAGCGTCTCCGTAAACGTGTGGCTGTACCTGCCGGAGGGATTTTTGAGGTTCAGCCTGATTTCGACCTCGCCGCCGTTTGCGCTGTCCAGCGCCAGAAAAATGCGGTCATCCTCGCTCAATTCAAGTCTGGTTATGGCGACCTTGCCGCCAAGCCTGCAGCTGAGCATGCCGCCAAAGCCCGTAACGGGTCTGAGCTCGCCGCTTATGTCCGCATCAAAACAGACCTCCAGGCGGTTTGTGCCCTCCCGCAGCCCCTGAGTCGCCTCAAAGGCGGCCGCGCTGTCCGTGCCGCGGGCGGCCTCGGCGCCGTTTAAGAGCACCTGCCAGCTGCCCTTTAAGCCGCTCAGGCGCAAAAACATCCTTTGGGCGGCTTCAGGCTTGAAATCTGTAAAATAGCGCCAGCGCCTGCGGTATATCCATTCGACCTTCATGTGCTCCTCGTAGGACATCTCCGCAGGTATCCTGCCCGAGGCCGTAAGCGCTTCCTCCACGGTCATGGGCGCGTCAAGGCGGACGGGCGCAAACACGTCGTCCGTCAAAAACCAGTCGCAGTACAGTTTACGGTACATTATCTGTTATCTCCGATCGCTTCGGCGGCCAGCAGAAGCCCGGCTATCGTCTTGCTGTCGTTTATTTCACCGCTGTGTATCATATCGATGGCCTTGCTCAGCGGCAGCTTCTCGGTCTCTATGAATTCGTCATCGTCCGGATGGGTCTCGCCCTGCGTGAGTCCCCGGGCAAGGTATATGGCTATGGTCTCGTTTGTGAAGCCGGGCGTGGTGCGCATGGTGGTTAGATGGGTCCAGCTTTCGGCAGTAAAGCCCGTCTCCTCCTTGAGCTCGCGCTTTGCAGCGGACAGGTATTCCTCGCCCGCGTAGTCCAGCTTGCCCGCCGGGATCTCGGTGAGCACCTCGTCAAGCGGCGTCCTGTACTGGCGCACGAGGTACACATTGCCCTCTTCGTCCACGGGCACGACCGCGCTTGCACCCTTGTGCAATACGATCTCCCTGTAGGCCGAGCCGCCGCCCGGCAGCGTCACTGTCCATTTTTGAAGCTTAAGTATGTGTCCGTCGTATATGCTTTTCCGCGAGGTAACTACCTCTCTGAGGGCTTCGTCATTCATGCTCTTCACCTCTCCTTATGTCTAACCTTATTAATTTCTTTCCCGCCCGATTTTTTCCTGCCAAATCGGCGCCGTTTTTTCAATAGTTTACATCAGAGCAGAAATAAGCACAAGATTTTAAGCAAATTATATTGAAATATTTCCTCGTTTGTGCAATAATATACTATCTTTAACACTTAAGGAGGTTTTGTTCATGTTCGGGCACAGAGCAGACGGCAAACGTCTATCGAATATAGATCCCATCGTTCAGTTCGCTCCCTACATCATGCCTCAGCGCAACGACGCTACGAACCTCATGACCGAGTATCTGGATTATGAGCCTATGGCGGCCTATATACGTAAAAGGGGCAAGGAGGGCAGCAAGGTCTCGTTTATGGCTCTGATGATCGCCGCATACGTGCGCGCCATCAGCCAGTACCCCGAGCTCAACCGCTTTATAATGAATTCTCAGGTGTTCGCCCGCAACCAGATAGTCGTGTCGCTGACGGTGCTGAGGAATTCCAAGGACAAGGACGTAATGGACGAGGCCCTCATCAAAATGAAATTCCAGCCCGATGCCACGATAGACGAGGTAGTGGATGAAATTGAGCGCAACCTCAAGGACGCGACCGACGAGGACGCCGACAACGGCACTGTGGACTTTGCCGCAAAGCTCGTGCATATGCGCATACTGGTCAAGATAGTCGTAAAGCTCGCGCGCCTGCTGGACAGGTACGGCCTGCTCCCCGGCTGGCTCTACGACATAAGCCCCTTCCATTGCTCTATGTACATCACCAACATCGCCTCGATAGGCATGCACAGCATATACCATCACCTTTACAACTTCGGCAACACCAGCATTTTCCTCGCCATGGGCAAGTTTGAAAAGCACGTTGCGACCGGCAAGAACGGCGTCGAGGTCAAAAACGTGGTGCCTCTGGGCGTAAGCATGGACGAGCGCATCTGCGGCGGCGCAGGCTACGCGCAGGGCATGACCCTGTTCAAAAACTGCCTTATGAACCCCGAAGTACTGGAAAAGAGACCGGAAAAGGTCAACCTCGAAGTGCCCATGAAACAGGACAAGCCAAAAAAAGCCAAAGGAGGCAGCAAATGAGAAGTCTTATCGCAGTAGTGGATGTCGGCAGCAGCGAGAACGCCCGTATCGCCCGTGAGGTGCGCGATCTGGGCATGTACAGCGAAATCTTCAACTATGACGTGACGCCCGAGGAGCTCAAGGCGATCCCCGGCCTGTGCGGCATAATAGTAAACGGCGGCCCCAACAACGTGCTGGACGGCGTTAAAATCGACGTCGATCAGGGGCTGTACGCCATGAACCTGCCCGTGCTGACCGTAGGCCACAGCGGCGCGACCAAGGCCGATCTGGCTTGCTGGCCCGAGGACGACAAGGCTGTGCTCGACGAATTCCTGACCCGCACGGGAGCCGACAGAAACTGGAACACCGAAAGCTTCATCGAGGCCGAAACTGAAAACCTGAGAAAGCAAATCGGCAAGCGCAAGGTGCTGCTGGCGCTCTCCGGCGGCGTAGACAGCTCCGTGGTCGCGGCGCTTCTTATTAAGGCACTGGGCAAGGAGCAGGTGACCTGCGTGCACGTCAACCATGGCCTGCTCAGAAAGGGCGAGCCCGAGCAGGTAATCAGGGTCTTCCGCGAGCAGATGGGCGCAAATCTCATATACGTCGACGCGGTCGACCGCTTTTTGGACAAGCTGGCCGGCGTGAGCGACCCCGAGCAGAAGCGCAAGATAATAGGCAACGAGTTTATTGAGGTCTTCCGCGACGAGGCCATGAAGCTCGAGGGCATAGAGCTGCTGGGTCAGGGCACCATCTACCCCGATATAGTCGAAAGCGGCACCAAGACCGCAAAGCTCGTAAAATCCCACCACAACGCGGGCGGCCTCCCCGCAGATATCAAAGAAAAGTTTGAGTTGGTCGAGCCCCTCAAGATGCTCTTTAAGGACGAGGTGCGCGCCGTGGGCCGCGCTCTGGGTCTGCCCTCCAAGATGGTCGACCGCCAGCCCTTCCCCGGCCCCGGTCTGGGCGTAAGGTGCCTTGGCGCCATCACCCGCGACCGCCTCGAAATGGTACGCGAAAGCGACGCGATACTGCGCGACGAGTT
>JAFPYA010000276.1 GCA_017412445.1 Clostridia bacterium | reverse complement strand
GGCGGCCATTTCCTTCTTCTCGGAGCCCTTCCAAATGCTCATCTGCTGGCTGGAGCGCACGACCATGCCGCTGGGGCCATCCTCGGTGTAGCGCGGGATGGTGGCCAGCTCGAGGGTGATGCCGTTTTCGGCAGCCACGTTGCTCAGAGCCTGGAACTGGTTGGAGGAAAGCATCACCATGGCGCTGTCGCCGTAGGCGATCCAGTCGGCCTCGATGTTGCTGCCGATTTCATTCTGTACGCCGTAGTCGGCGATCACGCCCTCCTGCTGCAGGGTGGTCAGCAGGTCGAACAGGTAGGCCAGAGGAGCGGTGTCGCCTTCAAAAGCGAAGTCGGTGCCGTCCATGGAGTAGAAGTTGTAGCCTTCCTTCCACTGAGTGAAGATGGAGAAAGCCACTGAGTTGTACTCGAGGGTGGTGAGGGCGGGCTTGCCGGTCACCTCGTGAATTGCGCGGCCCGCTTCGGCGAAGTCTTCCCAGGTCCAGTAAGCGGTGGGATACTCAACGCCGGCTTGGTCGAAGATGGCGGGGTTGTAGGCAAAGCAGCGGGCGTTGGTGCCGTTGGACATGCCGGTCACGTCGCCGTTGGCCTGGTTCACGGTGGTGGCGATCATCGCGGGGCCGATGGCCGTGGTGTCGATGATGCCCTCTTCGATGTACTCGTTCAGGGGCTCGATGGTGTCATAATAGGTCAGCCAGTTGTTGCCCATCTGGAACACGTCGGTCAGAGTGCCGGCCGCCATTTTGGCCTGGAACTGGGTCCAGTAGGTGCCGCCGTCGTAGTACTCGAACTCGACCTTGGCGCCGGTGTGCTCCTCCCACAGGTGGATGACCTTCTCGGTCATTTCGGCGCGGGTGTTGGAGCCCCACCACATAATGGACAGGGTTTCGCCGCTGTAATCCGGGAAAACATAGCCCTCGGCGTTCACGTTGTTCCAGCCCTCGGCGTTCTCAGCCATAGTGGGAACAGCCATGCAGCTGACGAGCAGCGCCGCCATAAGCAGAGCGATCAGGGTTCTCTTCATCTGAAAATCCTCCTTAAAATTGTGAGCGGATACGCAATCCACTACAGAATAATACAATTATACTCAATATTTGCTTTTATGTCAAGCTGTCACAAAGAAAAGATTAGTTTTAGCAAGTTCTTATAATTACAAATACACTGAAATTAACACGCGCAAGGCTGCAGGCGCGCCGGGAAAAATAAAGTGCCGGGAACGTCGTCGACGTCCCCGGTCTCATCACATGTCCCTGCTTTTCTCGTATGCTATTCGCGGCGCGTCGTCCTGCTCCACGTATATTATGCCGCGCTGTTCGTAGCCCAGCTTTTTGAGCAGTGACTGCATCACGTAGTTGTCGCCGTGGGTATCTATGCGTATGTGGCCGCACTGTTCAAACGCCCACTTCAGGCAGAAGCTGCCTATGCCCTTTTGGGAATAATCCGAGGCGATGCGGTGCACCACGCCGTAGGGCGTGTCGTCCGCCCACGCGCCGTCGTATATGCGCAGGTAAGTAGGCTCGACGTCGTGTCCGGCGATAAAGTAAAACGTGCCGACCACTCTGCCCGCCTCGTTTTCGCACACGTAGCTGTGCCCCGCCTTTATGTCGTTCTCTATCAGGCCTTCGGGCGGCCAGTTGTTTTTGCCCCACTGGTTCGGGTTCGAGTGCGCGGCCATGAAGGCGCGCGCCCCCGCGTAGATCTCCATTATGCGCAGCACATCCGCCTGCGCGCTGTGGCGTATTTTCATTGCATATCCACCGCAAACAGTCCGCCCGCGCCGCCGGTGTGCACGAAGAGCACGTTTTCGCCCTGAGCGAATTTGTTTTCGCGCG
>JAFPYA010000275.1 GCA_017412445.1 Clostridia bacterium | reverse complement strand
TTATCGATGGCGGAGGTGAAGATCGGATAATAATACAATCCTTCGGTCTTGTAGATCTGGATGACGTCCGGCACGGACTGAGAGGTCATCATCAGGTTGGCCTTCTCGGTGTAGTCGTTGTAGTTGACCCATTCGATATCGAGATTGACGTCGAACAGATCCTCCCACCACTGCTCCATGGAGCTGTTCGCGCTGGGACCGTAACCCCAGTCGATGCCCATCACGGAGATGGTGATTCTTTCGTCCTCGGCAAAAGCGCTGACGCTCAGCAGCATAGCCAGGGCAAGAATCAGGGTAATAACCTTTTTCATGCGTGTTACCTCCATTTTTTTAATTACAATCGCTTTTGCGCGTGTAATTTCGTTTTTTAGCCCTTTACAGCGCCCACCATCACGCCCTTGGCGAAGTACTTCTGCATGAAGGGGTAGATGACGAGTATAGGCAGCACGACCACGACCAGGCAGGCCATGCGCATTACCTCCTGAGGCACCTTGTTCTTCAGGTCGCTGTCCATGTCCACGACCTCGCTTATGTCGGTCGAGAGCACGATTTTGCTCAGGTACACCTGCAGGGGCTGCTTGCTGGTGTCAGTCAGGTATATGATTGCGCTGAAGTAGCAGTTCCAGTAGCTGACGAAGGCGAAGAGCGTGAACGTTGCCAGCATCGCAAGGGACAGCGGCAGTATTATCTGCACGAACATCCTGAACGTGCCGCAGCCGTCTATCTCGGCGGCCTCCTCAAGGTCGCGGGGCAATTCGCTGAAGAAGCTCTTCATCACCATCACCGTCCACGCGCCGCAGGTGGAGGGCAGTATGTTTGCAAACCAGCTGTTTATCAGGCCAAGGTTGCGCATGATGATGAAGTTGGGTATCATGCCCGCGCCGAAGAGCATAGTGAACATGACAAGGCGGTTTATCATCTTGCGGCCGGGCAGGTCGTCCTTCGAGAGCATGTAGGCGAGGCCGGCGTTTGCGATCACGTTTATGGGCGTACCCACGAAGGTGATGAACACGGTGGCCTTGAGCGCGTTCAGAAAGCCCTGACCCTTGAGTATGAGCGAGTAGGCCTCGGTAGACCATTTCTGCGGCCAGAGGTAGAACGTGCCGCTTTCGTACACGCTGGCGTCGGTGAAGGAGATTACTATAACGTACAGGAAGGGCAGCACCATCGTGGCCGCAAGCAGCGCCAGCAAAAAGCAGATGATGGTCTGATATATGTTTTCGCTCGCGCGCATGCCCAGCTTGTGGGAGTCCTTTTTGTTTACAGCCTGAGTAGTCATGCTATGCCTCCCTCCTTAAATGATGCCCTTCATGCCGTTGGACGACACAATGCGGTTGGTGGTGAGCACCAGAATCGTGCTTATCACGGATTTGAACATGCCTATGGCGGTGGTATAGCTGAACTCGGTCGAGCCGCTCTTTACGCCGTTTTCGTATATGTAAACCTCAAACACATCCAGCTTTTCTTTTACAAGGGCGTTTGTCATAAGCAGCACCTGCTCAAAGTCGACCGAGATAATTGAGCCCATTTTGAGTATGAGCATAACGGCGACCGTGGGCAGTATGCAGGGCAGAGTTATGTGGATGATGCTTTGGAACTTGTTTGCGCCGTCGATCTTCGCGGCCTCGTACAGTCCCTGATCTATGCCCGCGATGGCGGCGAGGTAGACTATGGAGCCCCAGCCTACGCCCTTCCATACGCCTTGAATTACTATGATAAGGTAGATTATGCTTTTATCAAACAGGAAGGCGCGCTTTGTGCCGCCCATTGAGATTATGAGCTTGTTTACGAGACCCTGCTCGCTGGACAGAAGGAAGAACGTGAGGCTGACCACTATGGTCCAGCTGAGGAAGTGGGGCAGATAAACTGTCGTCTGTATGGTCTTTTTGAAGGCGCTTGAGCGCACCTCGTTGAGCAACAGCGCAAGGATTATCGGCGCGGGGAAGGTGACCAGGCTCAAAAGGCTTATGGTCAGAGTGTTCCTCAGCATCTGGTAGAACTTCGCGTCCGCAAACAGGCGGGCGAAGTGCTTGAAGCCCACAAACGGACTTGCGCCCAGACCCTTCCACGGGTCGTAATCCTCAAAAGCCATGAACAGACTGCCCATGGGCAGGTAGTTGAACAAAAGCAGTATAAGCATACCCGGAATACCGAGTATGTACAAAAGGCGGTAGCGCCTCATGCGCTTGGCCGCGTCGTGTCTGAATTTAAGGAAAAGAACGTACAGTATGATGTATAACAGCACCAGCGCGGACACCGCCACAACTATATATGAAAAAAAGTTGCCCAGTGCAGAGGTAAGACCCTCCCAGATAGCCGTCACACCGCTCACCTCCGCGCTTAATCTCTGTTTATAAATATATTTTACATACCAATTCAATACCTGTCAATAATAAAATAGTGAAATTAAGTAAATTTTACAAACGGTTTTCTGTGCGATTAAGTTAATGATTGCTTGAAGGTGTAAAAACAATTCACTGCAGCGTGAGATTCGGGGAAATGCAGCGTTAAACCGCCCGCGTCCAATTTATTTGGGGTCTGCAGCGACGCAGCATGCAGGCCGGATACGGTTTAACCGCGGGCGGTGCTCCAGGCGCATGGTATGCATAAAATTCTCATTTGAATGCCCCGCCTCAAAACCTGCCTAAATTTTTTATGTTAATTTTAATAGAAAACATTGCAATCCGGCGCGATTTATTATAGAATTACCTTGTATGGAGGAATGGCCATGAATAAAGTGAGACTGTGTGACATAGCGCGCGAGGCGGGCGTTAGCACCGCGTCGGTAAGCAACGCGCTCAAGCGCAAGGGCGGCGTGAACCCCGACAAGGCCGAGGAGATAAGATATCTTGCGGCGCGCATGGGCTACAACGTGGGCGGCGATCAGGAAAGGCGCCGCATGCGCTTCATGATGTACAGAAAGCACGGCAAGGTCGTCATGGACACCGCGTTCTTTGCCCAGCTGCTCGAGGGGGTGCAGGACGAGTGCCGCCGCCTGAACTGCGACCTGATGATAAACCACGTGCGCGCGGGCGACGACATAAGCCACATGCTGGATATGCCCCTTCTGCTGCTCGCCACCGAAATGAGCTCGGAGGATTTAAAGCCCTTCAAGGCCATAAATCATCCGCTTTTGCTTCTTGACAGCGACTTCAGGTTTGAGCCTGTGTCGAGCGTGACGATAGACAACTGCGAGGCGGGCTACATAGCCGCCCGTGAGCTTATCGCGCGCGGGCACAAAAAAATAGGCTTTCTGGACAGCGCCCTATCCTTCAACAACATGACGGACAGGTTCAGCGGCTTTGAGCAGGCGTTAAGAGAAAACGGGCTTGCGCCCTTCTCCCGCGTGAAGCTCGAGCCCACCGTGGACGGCGCGGACAGGGACATGAGCGACTATCTGGCCTCAAAGCCCCTGTTACCTACGGCGTTCTTCGCGGGCAACGACATAATCGCCGTGGGCGTAAGCATGGCGCTCAAGCGCGCGGGCTACCACCTGCCTGAGGATCTGTCCATAATCGGCATGGACGACATGCCAATGTGCCGCGTGGTCGAGCCTACGCTCAGCACCGTGAGGGTGGACAAGCAGCGTTTGGGCGCGCTGGCCGTGTCGCGCCTGATAGATATAATGGAAGGCAAAACCGGCGTGCTGCGCACGCGCATGGGCGTAAGCTACATCGAAAGAGGCAGCGTGCGCTCGCTGTGACAACATATACCGCATCTGGACGCACTTACTTGGGGAGGGCATATGTTTAAACCCACATTTGAATCTCTTTACGGCTTTGAAGCCCCCGAATGGTACAGGGACGCAAAATTCGGCATCTGGTCTCACTGGGGGCCGCAGAGCGTGCCTATGCAGGGCGACTGGTACGCAAAGGGAATGTACGTGCAGGGCTCGCCCCAGTACGAGTTTCATGTAAAGCATTACGGCCATCCCTCTGTGTTCGGCTATAAGGACGTGTGCGCACTGTGGAAGGCCGAGCGCTTCGATCCCGACGCGCTCATAGACACCTACATCGACGCGGGCGCGCGTTTCTTTGCGGCGCAGGCGATGCACCACGACAACTTCTTCAACTATCATTCCGATATAAACCCCATGAACAGCGTCAACGTGGGGCCGCACAAGGATATACTCAGGCTTTGGCAGGACGCGGCGAGGCGCAAAAATCTGTCCTTCGGCGCGACCGAGCATCTGGCGCCCTCCTTCAGCTGGTGGAACACCAACAAGGGCGCGGACAAGTACGGCCAGTACGCGGGCGTGCCCTACGACGGCAACGACCCCAAGTGGCGCGATTTCTATCACGACAATTACGAGCACGTGACCAGCGACCCCAAGGTCAACATCCCCTGGTGCACGCTCAACCCCGCATTTCACAAATACTGGCAGAGGTGTATGGACGAGCTGATAGACAGCTTCGACCTCGATTTTCTCTACTCCGACGCCTCGCTGCCCTTCGGCCGCCACTGGGCGAAGAAGGGCTCCAACTACCTCGAGGACCGGGCCTACGATCCCGGGCTCGAGGTGGTCAGCCGGCTGTACAACAAATCTATCGAGCGCCACGGCGAAAACCGCGCCATGTACCTGCAGAAGAACCGGGGCGCGGAAATATACAGAATAGGCGTGCTCGATATGGAGCGCAGCGTGCTCACCCAGCCCAGCCCCTACCCGTGGAACACCGACACCTGCATAGGCAACTGGTTCTACGACCTGCGCGCGAAGTACAAGCAGCCCGATGAGATAATTGAGATGCTTGCTGACATAGTTTCCAAAAACGGCTCTCTGCTTTTGAGCATACCCATAAAGCCCGACGGCACGCTCGACGAGGAGGAAAAATACATACTCAGGGAGCTCGGCGGGTGGTTCAGGCTCAACGGCGAGGGCATATACGGCTCGCGCCCCTACAGGGTTTCCGGCGAGGGCTCGACCCAGATGAGCGAAAAAGAGGGCAAAACCCCGTGGAAGAGCGACGACGTGCGCTACACCCAAAAGGACGGCGCGGTGTACGCCTTCCTGATGAACGCAAATCCCGGCTCCACGCTGTGCCTGAGGGCGCTTGGCGGCCGCGCCGAAAGGGCTATTATGCCTGAGGCGGGCGAACTGCCGCTTCAGAACGCATTTGGCGCGACGCTGATAAAGCTGCCCGACTCGCTGCCCACAAAATACGTAAACATGATAAAGCTTACAGGCGAGGGTATATGACGCGGGAATTCATAAACGGCCGCGTGGACGAGTTTCACCAGCATATCGATACTGACGGCAATATAATCAACGCCTCGGACGGCGGCATCATCTACGCCGACGGCTGCTATCACTGGTACGGCCAGATGCTTCAGGCAAAGCCGTTTGCGGGCAAGGGCGAGGGCGGTCAGGTGACCGTTCAGGGCGTAGGCATGTACAAAAGCAGCGACCTCGTCTCCTGGGAGTACGAGGGCGTAATACTGCCCTGCTCAAGCGACAGGGACAGCCCGCTTTACGCGCCCATGCGCTTTGAGCGCCCCAAGATAATCTACAACGAAAAGACGAAAAAATACGTGCTGTGGTGCCACTACGTGCGCTGTCCCGGCGACCATGGCTTTGAATACGGGCAGGCCGAGGCGCTGTGTGCCGTATCCGGGCGCGTAAACGGCTTATACGAGCTTGAATGCATAACGCGCCCCATAGACGATAACGGCTTCGTGCGCGACTCGACCGTGTTTCAGGACGACGACGGCAAGGCCTATTTCATATACGACAGGCAGATTAGCCGCCAGTGGCACAAGGTGCTTGAGCCCTTCGAGCGCTGCCTGCACATAGTCAGGCTCACGGACGACTACACCGGCTTTACCGGCGAGTACGCCCGCATCGATGCCTGCGATAAAAGAGAAGCGCCCTGCATGGTAAAGAAGGGCGAATATTACTACCTGATAACCTCAGGCCTGACCGGCTGGGATTACAACCCCGCGAAATACGCCAGAAGCAGGCACCCGATGCACGGCTGGGAGGACATGGGTGACCCGTTCACGGGCGACAGCGAGCGCACGAGCTTCCGCACGCAGGGCACGTTCATATTCAAAACCCGCGAGGGCAGGGACATATACATGTGCGAAAGGCACAACACGGGCGACTTTCTGCGCTGCTCCTACATTTGGTTTCCCATCGAATACGAAGGCGGAATGCTCCGCCTTGAATATAAAGAGCGCTTCGCACTTTAAGGAGGTTGGGACGCTTGACTGTAAATGAATTGAAGCAAACGGCAAATCAAATCCGCGCGGACGCGGTGACTATGATACACGACGCCGCCACGGGGCACACGGGCGGCGCGATGAGCGCGGCGGACATATTGACCGCGCTGTACTGCCGGATACTCAACGTGTATCCGGACGACCCCAAAAACCCCGACAGGGACAGGTTTTTCCTTAGCAAAGGCCACTCCTGCGAGGGTTACTACGCGGTACTTGCTCACAGGGGCTTTTTTGACAAAAAGGAATTGGCCACGTTTTCACGCGCGGGCAGCCGCATTATAGGCCACCCGAACAATCAGGTGCCGGGCGTGGAGGTGTGCACGGGCGCGCTGGGTCACGGCCTGCCGGTGGCGGTAGGCGCGGCGCTGGGCGCAAAGCGCACGGGCAAGGGCTACAGGGTCTATTGCCTTATGGGCGACGGCGAGCAGGCCGAGGGCAGCGTGTGGGAGGCGGCCATGGCGGGCGCAAACTACAGGCTGGACAATCTGTTTGCGATGGTCGACCGCAACGGCCTTCAGATAAGCGGCAGCACCGAGGACGTGATGGCGCTTGAGGACTTTAAGGCCAAATGGCAGGCGTTCGGCTGGGACGTTTGCGAGGTGGACGGCAACGACATGGAGGCGCTCGTAAACTATTTTGAGGGCGAGCACGCAAAGGACAAGCCGCACATGCTTATCGCCCATACAATAAAGGGCAAGGGACTGCCCTTCGCCGAAAACAAGGCCGAATGGCATCACAAGGTGCCCTCTGACGAACAGCTTACTGAGGCGTACAGGGCGCTTGACGTAAAGGGGGCGAGCTTCAAATGAGCATGAGCACTTTAAGGGGCGCTTTCACCCAGAGGATACTTGAACTGGCAAAGGAAGACAAGAGCATATTCACCCTCGCCACCGACAGCCGCGGCAGCGTGACGCTCGGCGACTACGCAAAGCAGCTGCCCGAACAGTTTGTGGAGTGCGGCATCGCAGAGCAGGACGCGGTGGGCATCGCCGCGGGTCTGGCGGACGCGGGGCTTCGCCCCTTCGTATGCGGCCCCGCCTGCTTCTTTTCGATGCGCAGTGCCGAGCAGGTTAAGGTTGACGTGGCCTACAGCCACATGAACGTGAAGATAATCGGCGTGAGCGGCGGCGTGTCCTACGGCGCGCTGGGCTCCACCCACCACTCCACTCAGGACATAGCGCTGATGCGCGCAATACCCTCGCTCGAGGTGTTCCTGCCCTCGGACGCGGTGCAGATGCGCTGCCTTACCGACTATCTCGCCGCCTCAAACGAGCCGGCGTTCGTGAGGGTAGGCAGAGGCGCAGTGGAGGACATATACGCCCCCGGCACAAGCTTTACCGTGGGCAAGGCCGTAAAGCTTGCCGAGGGCAAGGACGCCGCAATCATCGCCGCGGGCGAAACCGTGTGCCGCGCGCTCAAGGCCGCTCAGATGCTTAAAAACGAGAGCATAAACGTGAGCGTGTACGATATGTTCACTATCAAGCCCCTGGACTGCGAGGCTATAAGCGAGGCCGCGGAGACGGGCTTTGTTTTGACAGTCGAGGAACACTCCATATACGGCGGCCTTGGCGGCGCAGTAGCGGAATATCTGAGCCAAAACAAGCCCACGCGCATGAAAATACTCGGCCTGCCCGATGAAAAATACTATACCGGCACATCCAACGAGGTATTCGCGCACTACGGGCTGGACGAAAACGGCATAGCGCGCGCGCTTAAAGCGGGGCTCAACGCATGAAAAAATATATTATCGCGATAGACCAGAGCACCTCCGCCGACAAGGTGTTTCTCTTGGACAACAATCTGAACATACTTAAGCGCTTTTCGAAGGCGCACAGGCAGTATTATCCGGGCGTGGGCGGCGCGGAGCACGATGCGGACGAGATCTGGCAAAACGTAGAGGAAGGCATTATCGAGGTTGCGCGCGGCACGGACAAAAGCGAAATCGCCGCGTTGTCGCTGTGCAACCAGCGCGAAACCACGGTATTCTGGGATAAAAGCGGCAAGGCGCTCAGGCGCGCGATAGTCTGGCAGGACGTGCGCGCCGGGGGCATCTGCGCCGGGCTTTCCGACAAGGCCGATTCGGTCAAGGCGTTAAGCGGCCTCGATCTGAGCCCCTACTACCCCGCCGCAAAGGCCGCTATGGCCTTGCGTGAGGACGGGGAGCTTTACAAAAAGGCTCAAAACGGAGAAGCGTTTATAGGCACCGTGGACAGCTTTCTTATCTACAGGCTCACGGGCGGCAAAAGCTTTAAGCAGGACGTGAGCAACGCCGCAAGAACCGAGCTTTTCGACATCCGTGCCCTCAAATACTCGCCCGAGCTGTGCGGCATATTCGATATCCCGCCCTGCGCCTTGCCCGAGGTATTGCCCTCGGACAGCCTGTTTGGCGAAATAAGCGAAGCCGGTCTGCCTCAGGGCGTGCCGATAATCGGCGTAATGGGCGACAGCCACGCCTCGCTCTTTGCCCAGGGCTGCGTGAAGGAAGGCATGATAAAGACCTCATACGGCACGGGCAGCTCGGTCATGATGAACACGGGCAAGACGGCCAAGGTCTCAAAGGGGCTATCCACCTCTGTTGCCTACGGGCGAAGGGGCGAAACGGACTACGTGCTCGAGGGCAACATCACCCACTCGGGCGACACCCTCAGGTGGCTTTGCGACGAGGCCGAAATGGTCTCCTCGCCCTCGAAGGTCGAGGAGGTGGCGCTTACGGTGCCTTCGACCGACGGCGTGTATCTGGTGCCCGCGTTCTCCGGGCTCGGCGCGCCCTACTTCGACTCCAACGCCCGCGCCGCGTTTATAGGCATAAACCGCGCCACCACCCGCGCCCACATGGTGAGGGCGGCGCTCGAGAGCATGGCGTACCAGAACGCGGACGTGATAGACACCATGCAAAGGGACGCCGGCGTGCCGGTCAGGCTTCTGCACGCGGACGGCGGCGGCTGCAAAAACAAAACGCTCATGCAATTGCAGGCGGATCTGCTGGGCTGTCCCGTGGAGGCGAGCGACGAAACCGAGCTCAGCGCCCTTGGCAGCGCGAAGATGGCCGCCGAGACGCTGGGCATAAGCGATAAACCGCTTGAGAGCGGCACTAAGCGCTACGAGCCCAAGATAAGCGCGTCCGAGCGCGAGCGCTTAATGGACATGTGGCACGGCGCGGTAAACAGGGTTAGATGACAAAAAGCATTTCAGCGCAAAAATTAAGGGGGATTATTTGTATGGCGACCTTCGGAGTTATAGTTTCAAACCGCAGCTTTTTTCCCGATCATCTGGTGCTGACCGCGAGGGAGAAGCTCCTCAAATGCTTAAAGGACTGGGGTCACGAGGTGATAACCCTCTCTCCCGACGACACGTTCATGGGCGAAACCATGACTTATGACGAGGCGGTCAAGTGCGCGAGCCTCTTCCGCCGTCATTCAGACGAAATTGATGGCATTATCGTGTGCCTGCCCAACTTCGGCGAGGAGACCGGCGTCGCCGACGCGATTAAAAAGAGCGGCCTCAACTGCCCCATACTCATTCAGGCCTGCGACGACGACTTTGAAAAGCTGGATTTGGCCAACCGCCGCGACGCCTTCTGCGGAAAGCTGAGCCTGTGCAACAACCTGCGCCAGTATGGCATAAAGTATTCGCTGACGAGCCGCCACACCTGCCCCGTTGACGGTGAGGAGTTCAAAAAGGACGTTGAATGGTTCACCCGCGTGTGCGCCGTGGTCAAGGCCATACGCACGGCGAGGATAGCTCAGATCGGCGCAAGGGTCATGCCCTTCAGAACCGTGCGCTACAGCGAAAAGCTTTTGCAGCAAAGCGGCATAACCATAGAGACCGAGGACTTCA
>JAFPYA010000274.1 GCA_017412445.1 Clostridia bacterium | reverse complement strand
GTATCTGGGCATGGCCGAAGGACTTCAGCCCGTCTTCAGCTCTATGAAGGGGACGAATGATGCGGCAGGGTTGAACAGTATGCGTCGCTTTTCCCTCACTGTGTTCTGCCTGATCGGATTTGTCTCATACGTGCTGGTCTTCCTCTTCTCCGACAGCTTCTATGGCCTTTTTACTGCCGGTGACGAAGCGCTGCTGAAATTCACCGCCGAGCGCAGCAGGGCATATTTTTCAGGCTTCCTGTTTGCCGGGATCAATATCCTGCTGATTTCCTACTGGCAGGCTACCGAGGCGACAGCCAAAGGCATGGTAACCGCTTTGCTTCGCAGCGCGATCCTGCCGCCGGTATTTATTCTGTTTATACCGATGCTTGCCGGAAGCAGTATCTTTTGGTATGGGCATTCTATAGTCGAGGCACTTACCGCGGTGATTGCTTTAACCATTCTGCTTTGCGGCTTTTGAAGCCGTATACAAAAAACTCCCGCATATAGCCGCGTATGCGGTAAAAGCTTTTTATAAGCTCGCTGTAAGCCATAGGGCGCCCCTGCATTTGGGATGAGGTTTAGGTAAATCGGTGTATTCTGGAAAATTGCGCGTTTGTCTTTAAATTAAGCCGCCCGCGGCTGTTTTACTGCGCGGGCGGCAAATTGATTTCACTTTTGTTACAGCGACCTCAGCGCGTCCACAAGCGCGGTCTTGCTCTGGGTCTGCGCGTCCTTGTATTTGATAATTCTTGCGGGTACGCCCGCCACCACGGCGTTTTCGGGCACGTCCTTTGTGACTATCGCGCCAGCGGCGACCACGGCGCCCTTGCCCACGCTAACGCCCTCTATGATTACGGCGTTTGCGCCCACCAGCACGTCGTCGTCTATTACTACGGGCTTTGCGCTCGCGGGCTCAACCACGCCCGCCAATACTGCGCCCGCGCCGATGTGGCAGTTTTTGCCAACCGTCGCGCGTCCGCCCAGCACCGCGCCCATGTCTATCATGGTGCCTTCGCCGACTATCGCGCCTATGTTTATCACCGCGCCCATCATTATCACCGCGCGGTCACCGATCTCCACCTTGTCGCGTATGAACGCGCCGGGCTCTATGCGGGCGTTTATGTTTCTGTAGTCGAGTAGCGGCACTGCGCTGTTTCGGCGGTCGAGCTCAAGCTCGCAATCGGTGATGAATTCGCGGTTCTTTTCGAGCCAGCGGTTGACTTCGTTCAGCTCGCCGAATATCACGTTGCCGAACGCGCGAAGGCCGCTGGTGTCAAGCGGCTTTGAAGAGGTGTAGTAGAGCTTGACGGGGGTCTTTTTTTCGGAATCGCGTATAAAGGCGATAATTTCGTTTGCGTCCATTTTATCCTCCGGTGATATGGTCGTGCGTGAATGAATTCCTGTCTGCGTTTTGAGCAGCCTCTTTTTTGCGGCGCTCAGATTTCTATTATGTCGTCCATGGTGTAAAGCCCAGCCGGCCTGCCCGCCAGCGCGAGCGCGGCCTTGACGGCGCCTGAAGCGAATATGCGGCGGCTTTGCGCCTCGTGGCGAAGCTCGATTATCTCGTTGTCGCCCATGAACAGTACGCGGTGCTCGCCCGCCTGCGTGCCGCCGCGCACGGCGTGCAGCCCTATTTCGCGGCCGCGCGCGCCCACCTTGCCCTGCCTGCCGTAGAGGCGGGGCTTGTCGCTGTTTACGTCGGCGACCTCGGCCAGCGTAAGCGCGGTGCCGCTGGGCGCGTCCTGCTTTTTGTTGTGGTGCGCCTCGATTATTTCTATGTCAAAGTCCTCGCCCAGCGCCTTCGCGGTCAGGGCCACGGCTTTTTTGAGCACCGCTATGCCGAGGGAATAGTTGCTTGAAACGATCACGGGCACGCGCTGCGCGGCCTCGCTTATGCGCTTTTTTGCGCTCTCGTCAAAGCCCGTGGTGCCTATAACCAGCGCGCAATTGTATTTGAGCGCCATTTCGATGCTCTTTTCTACGCCCTCGGGCGCGGAAAAGTCCAGTATCGCATCGGGCACTTCCTTTTCGTCCCATGCGGGCAAAAACGTATCGATCTTGCCTATCACGCGGCAGTCGTTTCTTTCGCCCGCCACGTCCTCTATCATTTTGCCCATGCGGCCGTAGCCGACTATCAACAGCTTGGTCATGCCTTGGCCTCCGTCAAATGAGCTGGTACTTTTTGAGCACGTTTTTGAGCTGCTCCCTGTGCGCGCTCTCCATCTCGCAAAGCGGCAGGCGCAGGGGGCCAACGTTCATGCCCATCAGGTTCATGGCTTCCTTAACGGGGATGGGGTTGACCTCCATGAACAGGGCGTGTATCAGTTCAAGGTATTCGATCTGCAATTTTCTCGCGGTCGCGATGTCGCCGTCTATGAAGGCGTGGGTCATTTTGTAGGTGACGGAGGGGCAGATGTTCGCCAGCACGCTTATCACGCCTGTGCCTCCCGCGGCCATTATGGGCAGGGTGATGTCGTCGTTGCCTGAGACTATCGAAAAGTCGTCGCTCGCCAGATGCGCTATGTTCATAAGGTAGCTCATGTCGCCGCTGGCTTCCTTGATGCCTATTATGCGCGGGTGCTTTGCCAGCTCCTCAACGCTCTTTACGCTCAGCGCGCAGCCGGTTCTGCCGGGCACGTTGTACACGATTATGTCCGCGTTCACCTTGTCCGCCACGGCGGTAAAGTGCCTGACCATGCCGGTCTGGTTGGCCTTGTTGTAGTAGGGCGTGATCAAAAGCAGGCCGTCCACGCCCAGCTTATCGTAGGCCACGGACTTCATTATGGCGGTTTCGGTGCTGTTTGAGCCGCTGCCGGCTATCAGCGCACACCTGCCGCCTATGGCGCTCAAGGCGCACCTGACCACGTCCTCGTCCTCCTCGTGGCTCATCGTGCTGCTCTCGCCTGTGGTGCCCAGCACCACTATGCCGTCGGTGCCGCCCTTGATCTGAAACTCTATGATCTCTTCAAGCTTTTTGAAATTCACGCTGCCGTCCTCGTTGAACGGGGTGATGAGTGCCACGTAGCTGCCCTGAAGCTTCATTGTGTGTCCTCCCGCATAAATGTATTAAAAAAACCGACCGTCGCGGGTGCGTCAGCCGGCAAATAATGCCTTGAACCGATAGCACTCCCGCATGAAGCGGACAGTACGGCGGATGTTCTCCGAAGTACCACCGCGGGGGAACGCCTTCCCTCCGCGATTCGGCGGAATCGCCCTCTCCGAAGCTCAGACGCCTGCCGGCTCGCTTACGGATAATATCTTTTCCGCGCCTCTATCCGCCCATATTATATTATATATCAGTGTAAAAAGGCAATGGCGCTTTGGTTAATTCTGCGGCAGACAGGCGGTAAACGCGCAAAAAAGACAAATTTCATTTGCGCGCCCACGCAAAATAACCTTCGGCGTGTTGACAAGGGCAAACGATTGCGGTATAATTTGCCCCGATTTGTGGGGGAGTAGTCGACCGCGCAGCGGTTGCAAATCAACAGCACCGGCTTAAGCCTGGTTTGCATGAAATGACCAGACCCACGGACAGATAAGCTGTCCGTGGGCTTTTTTGTGGGCTTTACGGACAATGAAAGGAGACGGTAATTTGAAGTTTTACTGCGAGGACATAGAGCGCGTGCTAAGCGGCGTAAACAGCAGCGCGCAGGGTCTCAGCTCTGAGGAGGCCGCGCGCCGCCTCGAGAAGAACGGCCCCAACAAGCTGGCCGAGGGCAAGAAGGAGTCGCTTATAAAGCGCTTTTTGGAGCAGCTGAAGGACCCGATGATAATCATACTCATCGTCGCGGCGGCGATAAGCGGCGTGCTGGCGGTGACGCAGGGCGAAAGCTTCGCGGACGTAATAATAATACTGGCCGTCGTAATAATCAACGCCGTGCTGGGCGTGTATCAGGAGAGCAAGGCTGAGGCGGCGATAGAAGCGCTGCAAAAGATGTCGGCGGCTACGAGCAAGGTGCTGCGCGACGGCAGGATGACCACCGTCCACAGCAACGAGCTCGTGGTTGGCGACGTGGTGATACTCGAGGCCGGCGACGCCGTGCCCGCTGACGGCAGGCTTATAGAGAGCGCGAGCCTCAAAATAGAGGAGGCCGCGCTGACCGGCGAAAGCGTGCCCGTGAGCAAGTTTATCGATCTGATAGACTTAAAGGACGCCAAGGACGTGCCGCTCGGCGACAGAAAGAACATGGTCTATATGGGCTCGACCGTCGCCTACGGGCGCGGCGTCGCCGTAATTACCGGCACGGGCATGGACACCGAGATGGGCAAGATCGCAGACGCACTCACCCGCGCCGAGGACAGCCGCACGCCGCTGCAGATAAAGCTGGCGCAACTGTCCAAGGTGCTCACTTGGCTGGTGCTCTTGATATGCGTGGCCATATTCGGCGTGCAGCTTCTGCGCGCAGGCGAATTTACGGCTGAGGTCGCGCTCAACTCCTTCATGGTGGCGGTTTCTCTGGCCGTGGCGGCGATACCCGAGGGTCTCGTGGCCGTGGTCACGATAGTGCT
>JAFPYA010000273.1 GCA_017412445.1 Clostridia bacterium | reverse complement strand
TATCTCATTGTACTCCTTCGGGTCGGGGCTTCTGAGGTATCTGGGGTCCTGCGCGCCCGCCTGTCCGGTGGCAAAGTACGGCCCCTCGAGGTGAAGCCCGGGCATGTCCGCGCCGCGCCTGTTGCGTTTTATCGCGCTTTCCCATGCGTCGTGCAGCTTGTAAACGCCGCCCGTTTCGCCCGAGGTCGCCGTGGGCACTATGGTGGTCACGCCGTGCCTTGCGTGCAGCTTGCTTGCCATGAGAAACGCTTCGGGCGTGCCGTCCAGAAAGTCCGCGCCCCCGCCGCCGTGGCAGTGCATCTCTATAAAGCCCGGCGACACATAGCGACCGCGCGCGTCTATAACCTCGTCTGCGGGCAGGCTTTCGTCCGTTACGGCGCAGATTTTGCCGTCCTCGAAATATACGTTTGTGCTTCTGATTTCACCGGGCAGTATCACGCGCCCGCCCGCGATTTTGTTGAGCATGGCTTTTCAACCTCAAATCCAGCCCTTGGGCAGGAACTGCGCGTTGTAGTCCATAAGGTCCTTCATAACGGCGCGCACGCGCGTAAAGTCCTGTACCAGCGGGTCGGTGCACAGGGCGGCGGTGAGCTTGGCGGCGTCCCATTCCACAGCGGCCTCCATGAAGAGCTCCTCCCTCAGCGCCGTGGGCGTGACTATCGCCTGCGCGGGCTTGGGCAGGGGATTGGCAATTGCGGGATGCACGCCCGTGGAGTCGATGTTGACCTTCGTCTCCACCACGTAATCCATGGGCAGCTCGCGCACCTGACCCAGATTTCGGTAGTTCATTACGTCGTACATGGGGCGGCCGCCCTCGAGCGCCTCTATCACGCGGTCGGGCTTCTCGTCGCTTATCCTGAGGGGCGGCATCTTGCCTGTGGTAAGCGGCACGACTATGTTGTCCCTCAGGCGGTTTACGGAGTTTACCCTGTCCTTTATGCGGTCGTAGTGCATGCCGAAGCGCTCGCGGTTTTCGCTGGTGCCCGTGGTCTGATAGTAAAACTCCGCGCAGTGCTCGTCGCTGAGGCCGGGCATGCAGCCCAGCATGTCCCAAACTATAAAGCGTATGCGCTGGTTTTCGCGCCCGGCAAAGGGGTCGTCAAAGGTGATCTTGCTCTTGCCCGCCCACGCGGCCTCTATCATGCCCTTGTCGCGCATGATTTTGAGCGCGTCCTCGCCGTGCAGCTTTATGTCGGTGAGGAACGAGCAGTGATCCACGCCCGACACGGAAAAGCTCACGTCGTCGAAGCTTTTTGCGCCAAAGTAAGGCAACAGTATTTCAAGGTGGTTGAGTATGCCGTGGCAGAAGCCTATGGCGTGTATGTTTTCATATTTCTGCACACAGCGGGTGAGCGCGGTCAGGGGATTGGTCACGTTGAGCATGGTCGCGCCGGGGCAGAGGCGGTTCATTTTCCTCGCTATGCGCACGAACTCCGGCACGTGCCTCAGCGTGCGCGAGGCGCCGGCGATGCCGCTCTCGCTGCCCTTGACGTTGTAAAAGCCGTGGCGGCGGGTTATCCTGTGATCCTCGAGTTCCGCCTCGAGGCCGCCGTGCGCGATGGCGACCACCACGTAGGCCGCGCCGGCGAGCGCCTCGTCCTCGCTGAGCGTCTTTGTGATGGTTATGGCCTGCTCGGGGTACAT
>JAFPYA010000272.1 GCA_017412445.1 Clostridia bacterium | reverse complement strand
TTGGGAAACTCAAAATATTTGGTGGTGTTCGTGTCCCTTGCAATCTTCCAGCCCTGCAGGTTCACGTCGCCGCTTGAAACGTTTGTGACCTCAATCCAGTCGGCGTAATTGCCGTAACTGTCCTGAATGACGGAAGAGTTGTCGCTCATGACCTCGGTTATGAGCACGGGGCTCGAGTTGCTCTTGATCTCCGAAATAGGCTGCTCCTGCTCTGTAGTAGGTGAAGAAAACACGCGGCTCTGCAAAAACCAGCCGATAAGAGCAAGGGCCATCATGCCCACAAAAATATAGAGTATATAAGTGCCCGCGTTGGAGCGGCCGCTTTTCTTTCTATTGTTTGATGTGCCATTTACCCTTGACTGGGCCGCATTTGGGCGCGCGGCACGTCGGTTTTTTTCCTGCACTGTTTTGCCTCCGAATTTGGCTGTTACCCGGTTATTATACCACAGTAAAATACTATTCCAAGACAGATTTTGTTAAAATTTGCTACACGATGCTCCGTCAGACGCGCGTGAAATAGAACGTAACCCGCCATTCGCAGGAGGAGCCGCTGTACCTTCCCCGGTTTTCACTCACCCGTACGCTGAAGCTTACGTTGAAGCCCCGGTCGAGCTCCGCCTGCGTAATGGTTTTGGTTACGGTTTTGCTGCCCGTGTCAGAATAAGAATCGTTTTCGGTGATGAATGCCGACAGCTCTATCGTGTCCCCGGCCCTCAGTGTCAGGGGCATGCCGCCGGTGATTCTTTGACCGTTTATGTAAAACTCATGTGTCCAGTTGTAGCCAACGTGATTGTAGCCGCCGAAAATTTCCGCTTTGGCGCTAGCCCTCATGGCAGCAGGCAAGGCGATGATGTTTCCGTTTTCATCCTTAAGCTCTACGGACACGTAATCCATGAGGATATATCCCTCATACGTGTTCTTGCCTGAGGAATATATGACGTACAGCCAGTCGCCTTCCGTATTTGATATGACGTCCGTTACCGTAACGGTGTCGCCGGATTTGAGGCTTGCAAGCTTTGGCACGGCTTTTGTAGGCTCGCTCCTTATTGCGGCGTTGTCCGCTGTGACGGTGCCAGTGCTCTCAACGAGCGTTTCCCCGCCCGCCGCGCTCATGAATAAGCCCGTCATAAGTGCAATTAAAAGAAACAGGCATATCTGCATTCTATTCATCATCTTTGTCTTCGCCTCCGGCTGATGCAATATATTCAAGCTTTTCAGACAAAAGCCGTTCAAGCTCCTTGGGCAGAGGGCTTTCAAACTCCATACGTTTTTTACTCGATGGATGCAAAAAGCTCACTCGCGCGCTGTGCAGTGCAAATCTGCCGGGTATGTTTTTGAGCTCCCTGCCGTACAAAAAATCACCGGCGACGGGACAGCCTATTGCGCTCATATGCACGCGTATCTGATGCGTGCGCCCGGTTTCGAGCCTGAGGCTCACGAGCGAGAGATTGCCGTGCGTTTCTACCACGCGGTAATGTGTCACGGACGGTTTGCCGTTCTGGCGTATTTCGCGCTTGACGGTCGCGCCGTCTTTTTTGCCTATGGGCAGGTCTATTGTGCCTTCAGGCTTGTCAGGTATACCCTCGCATATCGCCAGATATTCACGTACGAAGTCGGGAGTGTGCAATTGTGCGGACATGACGAGCTGCGCATGGGCGTGCTTTGCCGCGAGCATAAGGCCGCTCGTGCCCTTGTCCAGGCGGTTTATGGGCCTGAAAATGAAGCCTGGCGCATTCGAAAATCTGAAGGCCAGTCGGTTTTCAAGCGTATTGTCGGGCTGCTTGGGCGAAGACTGCGTGGCGAGCGGGGCTGGCTTATCGATCACCAGTATATCGTCGTCCTCGTAGACTATGCTTACCTCGGCATCCTCGGGCTCAGGCGTATAACTCGGTTCGTCGTCGTATATGCTTATACTCACCACCTGCCCCGGCTTTACCCTGCGATCCGCGTGCACCTGTTCGCCGTTTAGCAGAAGCGTACCTGCAACCTTGGCGCGCGACAGCTGCCGCGCAGACACCCCCATGCGCCCGCGCACTATTCGCCAGATGACGCGGTTATCATCCTCCTGCCCCACAGTATACTCTAAGGTCTTCATGCAGCCTCCGCCAGAATTTATACTTATCACAATTATACTGTATTTTGCGACAGATTTCAAGTTAGAAAGACGCTTTGGATGGAACAAACGACGCACCGTATGCGTCTGTTTGACATAAGGAAAGCTTAATGTTATAATATTCATATGAAAGGAGCATTATAATGAAAAGATTTTTTATCAGTCTGCTTTCGCTCATGCTCATAGCGTGCCTCGGCTTTGCCGCTCTGGCCTACGACTATTGGGATATGTCGCTGGCCTCCTACGAGGTGACGCCGCCAGCAAACAGGCAGTACGTCTACATGTACGCAAAGCCCAACTCTTCAGGCAACGCCATCGCCTCATATAGGACAGGCACCGTGGTCAGGGTCATCGACTACGACGCTTCGGCAAACTATTGCTACGCCATAGGGCCCGACAACAAAGTGGGCTACCTTTCAAAGGCGTATCTGACCGTGGTTTCGGATTACAGCTACGATGACGAAGCGCTCGACGAATTCGTTGTAATTGCGCAGCTGAAGTACGTCTTCACCTTTAAGGTAACCAACGAAAGCGGTCAGCCCGTAGGCACTTACACCAACGACACCGTGTTCAAGATGGTAGACTACGACTCAAACGAGCTTTTTGCCTATGTAATCGCCCCGGACAACAAGCTGGGCTACATACGCAAGGCGCTCATAATGAAGGTATACGATTACGATGACGAAAGCTATCCCTCCTACAGAGTGACCAGCACGTATTCAACCGGCTATCTTTACATGTATCCCGATCCCAGCAGCAACGGCACCCCTATCGCAAAATACAATAACGGCACCATACTCAAGGTTGTGAACTATGATATAAGCGCCACCTTCTGTCTCGCCGTGGGGCCCAACGGCACGGCGGGCTACGTGGCCAAAAACCAGCTGACCGAGGAAACCGATTCAGGCAAGCTCGGGCCGGTATTTGAGGTTTTCTCCTCGCGCAAGTACTGCTATATGTACGCGAAGCCCAACAGCGGCTCCACCAACCTCGGCCGCTACAACAACGGCGACCAGATTGAAATAATAGACTGGGGTGCTGACGCGAGCTACGCTTTTGTGCGCGGCGTAAAGGACAACAAGTACGGCTATATACAAAAGGCTTCGCTGCATCCCTCCTCCGTAAACCCGGTGAAGGGCTACATGAAGATTGCTTCGCCCAACCGCGACTACGTGTACCTCTACGAAAAGGCCTCAACCGGATCAACCAACCTTGGCAGATACATGAACGGTACTCAGATAGGTATAATAGACTGGGCGGCCTCCGACGGCTTCGCGCTCGTGTACACGCCGGATGAAAAGGTTGGCTTTATGGCCAAGAACAGCCTTGTAAGCCTCTTCAATTAAAGAAAGCGGTTTCTTGATAAAGATGAGAATTCTTTCATTGTGCCTTGCCCTGATATGTCTTATGGGCACGTTGTTATGCCCGGCCGAAGGACAGAACGATGACTTTCTGTACATGATAAACGTGGGCAAGGGCGATGCGATAGTCATATGTCAGGACGGCAGGTATTACCTTATCGACGCCGGAAAGGCCTCCGCGTGGGACAGGGTCGCCTCCGCGCTTGAACGTCTCGGCGTAACCGAGCTTCAGGGCGTATTTCTGACCCATACTGACAAGGATCATTCAGGCGGGCTCAAAAAGCTCGCAAAGAGCGATATCATCGTCCGAAACTGGTACGCCTCCGCCTTTTACAATTGTACATACGACGATCATCCAATGGTGAAGGCAGTCGGCAAGGCGGGCGCCAAGGTTACTTTTTTGAACCTCGGAGACCGCGTAGACGATTGGTTTACGGTTTTGGGACCAACGGAAAGAGACTTAATCAACGAGGACAACAATTCGCTCGTCCTGATGTTTGACAACGGCAAGGCGCGCGTACTGCTTGCGGGCGATATGGAGGGCAGTGAAGAGCGCAGTCTGCTCAACGCAAAAACCGACTTCACTTGCGATATATTCAAGGTGCCTAATCACGCCGACGACGACGTGTGCCTGTACATGAAACTCGAAGCACTGGGCGCAAGGCTCGCGCTCATAAGCACAGATCCTTACGAAAAACCCGGTACGCCCGATCAGACGCTGCTTAAGCGGCTCAAAAACGCGGGCATGGAGGTATACCGCACGGATCTCAGTACGCTCGGCATAAAAGTGAACCTCGAAGGCGATTTCAGGGTTGATGTTGAATAAACTACGGGAGGCAATATCATGAGAAAGTGTTGCATAGTATTTGCAGTATTCGTCCTTGCTGTTCTTCTTTGCTTTGCAAACGCTGAAGGCCGCACACAGCAGGAGGCGTTGAGCTGGGCGAACGCCAGATACAGCGAAGGCTGGCAGCAGGATTATGATGGCATAAACGGCTGTCAGGACGTCGACCTCGTAAAGTACTATTACAGCTGGCTCGGCGCAAGCCCCGTCAGCGGCTACGGCTACGCCTA
>JAFPYA010000271.1 GCA_017412445.1 Clostridia bacterium | reverse complement strand
CGGGCTTGTTTGAAATATGATAGTAGGGCACCACAGGGAAACGGGTGGTCGCAAGCACCTCTATGGAGGGGTCGATGTGCAGATAGTAATGCTCGCTGCATACGTCAAAATCATCAAGTCCTTCCACAATGGGGCTTGAGCCGTGGCAGATGTTGACCTTGTAATTAATCCCGTCTCCGCCGGGGTGGGAAATCCATTGTCCGCCGGTCATGAATTGCCATTCGGTGTTTTCACGGAAGCTGTCGCACATGCCGCCGTGACAGCCTGCGAGACCTACGCCTGAGCCGACGGCTTTGCATATGTTCTTGCACTGCTCGTTGCTGATTTTTCCCATGGTCCAGCAGGCAACTATCAGGTCAAGCTTCATTAGTGCCTCGAGGCTTTCGGCTGGCTCAAGGGAATCGTGAATCGTCACTTCATAGCCATGCTTTTCAAGCATGCCGGCAAAACGCTTACTGGTAAGCTTGGGCTCGTGACCGTCCCAGCCACCCTGAAAAATCCATGCTTTCTTCATGCGCATAATCCTCCTTAAGGTATTTATCCACATTGATTATACACTAAGTCAAAGCAAAAATAAAGCGGTAAGCGCAATTATTTTAATCAGCTGTTGCGTTTTTTTGCCGGCTCTACGCTTGACATAAATACACACCGCATTTATAATCTCAAAAAAAGACACGGAGCGGATACATGAAACCGAACATCGTTTTTATACTTTCGGACGATCAGGGCGCCTGGGCGCTGCACTGCGCAGGCAACAAAGAGCTGCTTACGCCTAACATAGACCGGCTTAGCGCAGAAGGGCTTTTGTTCGATAGTTTTTACTGTGCTTCCCCGGTATGCTCGCCCGCCCGAGCCTCGCTTATGACGGGTCGAATGCCCTGCGCGCACGGCGTGCTCGACTGGCTCAGAAGCGGCAACATTGACGCAGTGAGATTCAGCAAGCAGGGCAAAGAAAACCCCTACGGCGGATATGCAGACGAGAACGAGCCGATAGCGTATCTTGACGGCATACCCTGTTATACAGATATGCTCGCACGCAACGGCTATACCTGTGCGCTCAGCGGCAAGTGGCATCTGGGCGACAGTGTCAGGCCGCAGAAAAGCTTCTCGGACTGGTACACCATAGGGCAGGGAGGCTGCTTCTATTATCACCCGGACATCGTTGAAAACGGCCAAATTACCGTGCGCCACGGTCAATACATTACCGACCTAATAACCGACAGAGCCGTTTCAGACATACACAGGCTTTCTAAATCCGACGCTCCATTCTATCTGAGCGTCCACTACACCGCGCCGCACAACCCGTGGAACGCCGACCAGCATCCCAAAAAGTGGATAGACTATTACGACAAATGTGCATTTGACGATACTCCGGACGTGCCGGATCATCCCGACATGACCACGGGTCCCGTATACGGAACTCCCGCACGAAAAGAAAACCTGCGCGGTTACTATGCCGCCATATCCGCTATGGACGAGGGCATCGGCAGGATAATCTCCGCCCTCGAAAGCGAAGGCATATTTGACGAAACCTTGGTCATATTCACGGCCGACAACGGCATGTGCATGGGGCATCATGGAGTTTGGGGCAAAGGCAACGGCACTTTTCCACTGAATATGTACGAGCAATCTGTAAAGGTGCCGTTCATAGCGCGCTGTCCCGCGCTTATCGCTGACCCCGGACGCGTTGTGAGCGATGCGGTGAGCGCTGTCGATTTGTACCCCACGCTAAGTGAGCTCGTGGACGAAAATGAGAAGGGCGAGCTTGCGGGCGAAAGCTTTTATCCCGTGTTCGCGGGTGGGCACAGCCGAAGGCGCGAAGTGATGATTTTCGACGAGTACGGCCCTGTGAGGATGATAAGGCGCGGTAAATGGAAGTATATTCACAGGTATCCCTACGGCAAGCATGAGCTTTATGACCTCGAAAGCGACCCCGATGAAAGTAACAACCTTTTTGGTTTAACCGATACTGAAGCTGTAACCCTCGAACTGAGGCACAGTCTCGAAGCTTTTTTCGAAGCGCACCGCATCAGCGATTTCGACTCAAAGAGCGAAGGCGTCACCGGCACAGGACAAATGTGCCTACCCGGCAAAAGAGCCACCAGACTCAAGCCATATGGGAACATACCGGTAACGCGAAAGGAAATATGAAAAAAAGCGGCGATTGTGGAAATACAACCGCCGCTTTTATAAACAGCTTGATAATAACAGAGAGAATTGAAATCAAAACACAATTATTATATGATAGATACTTAACATACCAAGGGGTATCATATAGCAGGATTGCGATTATGCGATTATATGAAGGTTATTTATGGAAAGACTCAAAAAGAAGCTTAAAGCTGTTTTGCCACAGGCGCTTAAAACGCTCGAATGGCTGGCACTTTCATTGATTACAGGCGGCGTGTGCGGACTTGTGGGCACGCTGTTTCATTTCGCTCTGGACAAAGCCGGAGAATGGTTCGGCTCAAACAGCTTTATGCTATACCTAATGCCTGTTGCGGGCATAATCATAGTGCTCATCTATAAGCTTTTGCGCATGCCGCTG
>JAFPYA010000270.1 GCA_017412445.1 Clostridia bacterium | reverse complement strand
GGGCTTTTGCCGCAGGGTGCTCAGCGTGCTTGAGGACTTCGACATCTCAATCGAGCACATGCCTACCGGCATAGACACGGTCTCCGTGGTCGTCGCCGACAGCGAGATAAAGGACAGGCAGAGCGAGATCACCCACCGCATTAAGGAGGTCTGCCAGCCCGACCATATCGAAATTTCGAGCGGCATCGCCCTCATCGCCACGGTCGGCGTGGGCATGGTGCGCTCCCCCGGCACCGCGGCCAAGCTCTTCGGCGGCCTGCACAAGGCGGGTGTGAACGTGCGCATGATAGATCAGGGCTCAAGCGAGCTGAACATAATAGTAGGCGTGGACACGCAGGACTTCGAGCGCGCGGTAAAGGCGATTTACGAGGCGTTCAATTTCTGATAAAGCATAAAAAACCAAACCCGCTTCCGTTTTAAGCCGGAGGCGGGTTTGTTGCTGTTCAGTCTTGTTTGCGCTTAAGCCTTTTCGGCAGCCCCGCGCGCGGCAAAGGAGTCGCCGCGATTCAGCTGCCTGTAGGTGTAGGCTATCACGAACGCCGCGATTATGAACGTCATAAGGTCGCTCAGCGGCATAGACCAGAGTACGCCGTCAAGGCCGAGCCAGAGGGGCAGCAGGAGCGCGAAGCCCACGCCGAAGACCATCTCCCTGATAAGCGAAATGAGCGTGGAGGCCAGCGCCTTGCCCACTGACTGCAGGAATATGAACGTGCCCTTGTTCACCGTGGCGAGGGGCATTAAGCACAGGTAGGTTCTGAACGCTTTTACGGCAAAGGAAGTGTATTCTGTGCTCTCGTTGGCCGAACCGAATATGGCGATAAGCTGCCGGGGCATGAGCTCCACTATCAAAAGCGCAAATGCGCCTATCGCCGTCTCGTAAATCAAAAGGCGGGTGAACAGCGCCTTCACGCGGTCGTTTCTGCCCGCGCCTACGTTGTAGCCCACGACGGGTATGCAGCCCGCGGCGAGACCCACCGAGACGGAAATCACTATCTGGAAAAACTTCATGACTATGCCCACCACGGCCATGGGCACCTGACTCAACTCCGGACTTGAAAACACCGGGTCGAGCGCGCCGTACTTGTGTATCATGTTGTTTATGGCCATCATGGCGGCGACCAGCGAAATCTGGCTCAGAAAACTGGTCATGCCGAGGGCGAGATACCGTCCCGCGAGCTTAAAATGCGCCCTGAAGCTCTCCTTTTTGAGCTTTACGGCCTTCATGTGGAAAAGGTACCATACCGCGAGCGCCGCCGTGAGCATCTGACCCGCCACCGTGGCTATCGCCGCGCCGGCCATGCCCCATTTGAAGACGTAAATGAACAGAGGGTCGAGGATAATGTTTGCCACCGCGCCCGCGAGCGTGGACGCCATTGCAAAGCGGGGAGAGCCGTCGGAGCGGATGACGGGGTTCATGGCCTGACCGAACATGTAAAACGGCACGCCCGCGCTGATCCAGAAGAAATACTCGCGCGCCTTTTCGTATGTGCCCTGATTCACCCTGCCGCCGAAGGCGGTCACTATGGGGTCTGCGAATATAAGGTACACGGCGGTGAGCGCGAGGCTTGAAAGCACGCTCAGCACCACCGCGCTGCCTATGGCGCGGTGCGCGTCATCTTCCTTGCCCGCGCCAAGGCTAATTGACACGAACGCGCAGGCGCCGTCGCCTATCATCACGGCTATTGCCAGCGCCACCACGGTAAGCGGGTACACCACTGTGTTTGCGGCGTTGCCGTAGGAGCCGAGGTAGGAGGCGTTGGCAATGAATATCTGGTCCACGATGTTGTAAAGCGCCGCCACCAGCAGGGATATTATGCAGGGCATGGCGTATTTGCGCATGAGCCTTGCGGGCGTCTCGGTTTCAAGAAAGCTGTTCTGCCTGAGGCCTGAGTTTTCCATATGTGAGAGTTCTCCTGTTCATGGGCCGTTTGAGGCCAAAATAAAGCGCCGGCCGCGCGGGGCGTGGCAGGCGAAAAGAGCATAAAAACAGCGCCTGGCCACAACCGGATTTACGCTTATAGCCACACGCTGTGATTGTATTTTATGTTTTTCGGGGCATTTTGTCTTTGCGTATTTTGTTATTTCTCGTGGGCAATTCAGGTTAAATGCGCCCTGTGTTTGCCCACGGCAACGGCTCAGCGCTGATTGTATTTTTGCGATAGCTCTCCTATCAGCTGCCAGAGCGCCTCGTCGTTTTTTAGGATGTAGTTGCCTTCCTGAGTCTCAAGCATCTTGTGGTCAAAGCGCAGGATGTACACGCTGCCGTCGCTTAAGGTAAACTCCATGTACGGATACCAGTCGGTGATGAACATATCGGTGGGGCTGTCTATTTCGACCGCCCTTAACGCGCCCAAAACGCGATCAAGCTCCGCGGCGTCCCCGGTCTCGAAGTCGCGGTTTGCCGGACCGTATGCAAAATCGCGGTAGACGAAGCGCACCAGCGTTTCGCCTGCGTCCAGCCTTTCAAACATTTCGTCAAGGCCGGATAAAGCGGAAAAGTCAGATTTCCCTGCCGCCGCCGCGCACAGCGCAAACGCAAATATCAGCGCGGCACAGATAAGCTTATTCATATAAGCACCTCCCTTATGCCGCTTTGACGCGCGCGGAGGCGGATTTGTTCATCACCAGTCGCTGC
>JAFPYA010000269.1 GCA_017412445.1 Clostridia bacterium | reverse complement strand
TGCCGACATCGCCCGCGACGAAGGACTGGGTCTCAGCCCTGAGGAAGCAGCTAAATGCGCCGACACAGCCCAAAGGCTCACAGGTCAAAGGGACTTTACGCCCGAAGACATGGAGCAGGTGCTGATAATGCGTATGCTCTCCTCAAAGGCGTACAACTACGAGTTGAGCCTTCAAGACATAGACGAGGAGGCCGTGATCGGCGCGATAGACGCAAGCGCCTACACCGCCTACGAGGTCGATTACCTCTACGTGCCGTTCTACATCTTTTCCGGCAGCGACGAAAAGCGCGAGGAGTGCTGCAGCGAGCTGAACGGGATGAGGGATTTCAGCGGTGACTACGCGGAGGCCGCGCGCTACCGCAGCGGATTTCAGGCAGGCTGCCTGACGCTTTGCCCCTCGCTGGGTGACAGCGACCCGATACTGCTCAGGGCGGCGCAGGCGCTTCAGATTGGCGAGGTTTCGGACGTCATCATTACAGACTATGGTCTGTTTATGTTGAGGCTGAAGGATGATTCAGACACGAGCCTATACGAGGCCGCCGTGGACGACGCGCTGCTCAGCGCCCGAAAGAGCGCCTATCAGGCGGAATTCAACCGCCTCTTCGCCTCGGCGGAGTACACTCTCAACGCTCTCTATTGGGACACACTCCAGCCATAAAGCAACAGTTTTGAAACAATAATAGGAGGAAACATATATGAAAAAAGTATTGGCAATCGCTTTGGCGCTGGTTATGGCGCTGAGCGCAGTCGCGTTTGCGATGACCAGGGACGAGGCGGCAGAGGTAGCCGCGAGCGTCACCGAGACTACCACCGATCAGAGTCTGAGTGCCACGCCCTACGTGAGCGTGATAAAGAGCGTACAGGGCAGCGTGGTCGGCGTAAACAACTATCAGAACTACAGCTACAACAACTATGACAACGGCTTTGGCTTCGGCTACGGCTTTGGCTTCGGTTACGGCAACAGGGGCAACCGCAGCACCGAGACCGTGGAGCGGCTGGCAGCGACCGGCAGCGGCGTGGTCGTGTACAATGAGCTGATAATTACCAACTATCACGTAGTTGAAAACGCCACCCGCCTGACCATAAGCGTGCCTGGCGGCGAAGAGGAATTCGATGGCACCCTTCTGGCATACGACGAGACCGCCGATCTTGCGGCCGTATACGTGCCGGGTCTCGATATTGCGCCTGTGCAGCTCGGCGACAGCGACCAGCTTCAGGTGGGCGAATACGCCATCTGCATCGGCAACCCCCTGATGGACGAATTTGCCGGCACTGTGACCATGGGCATCATCTCGGCGCTCAACCGCGAGATAAGCTCCACCACCACCACCGACAGGTACGGCCTTAAGACCAAGGTCACGAACACCATGATTCAGACCGACGCGGCCATCAACTCCGGCAACAGCGGCGGCGGACTGTTCAACGTGCAGGGTCAGCTGATGGGCATCCCCTCCATCAAGTACTCCGGCCAGACCTCAAGCGGCGCGACCATCGAGGGCATCGGCCTTGCGATACCTATCAACACCGCAAAGCCCATAATCAGCGAAGCCATAGTGATGCTGCTCACCGGAGACTATTCCAAGGCTGACGATGTGTCCGGCAACAACCAGACCGTGAGCACAGACAAGCCTATGCTGGGCGTAAGCGGCAGCATGGTCACCTCTGAAAACTACTATCTGGTGTACGCGGGCCTGCTGCCTACCGGCATGCTGGTTACCGAGGTCACAGAGGGCAGCCCCGCCGCGCTGGCCGGCATCAAGCCCTACGACGTGATAGTCGAGGTCGACGGCCAGATCGCCAGCACCTTTACCGCAATCCGCGGTGCGCTCGACGCTCATTCCTTCGGCGACACCATAATGGTCAAGGTCTACCGCCTCGAGGGTCTTGAAAACGCCGAGACCACCGATGATCTGGGTGAAGGCGAGTATGTGACCATGATGGTGAACCTGTTCGACTTTGACAACGCCACCTGATTTTAAGCCTTCACAGACGATAAATATATTTACACGCCCGGCGCAAAAAAGCGCCGGGCGGTTTTAAAATTAACCCCTTGTGAGTATCATTGCAATGTGTTTTGTGATATAATTCAAAAAACGACGCGCGCAGACCTGTTGAGGCCGCGCGAATAAGCCTTCGGGAGTGGTTTATACGTTAAAGCTCGACGCGCTCGCCCGTGAACTGAGCGGCAAAAGAGTGCTGGTCGCGGTAAGCGGCGGCGCCGACAGCGTCGCGCTGCTTAGATTGCTCAGCGACAGCAGGGATGAACGTGCGTTTAAATTGTTTGCGGCGCATTTTGAGCACGGCATACGCGGCGAGGCGTCCCTAGAGGACATGGAATTCGTAAAAAAGCTGTGCGCAGAGTTGAAGGTGCCGCTCACCGTGGGCACAGGCGACGTGCCCCGCGAGGCGGCGCTTAAGCGTGAGGGGCTTGAAAGCGCAGCGAGGCGCTTGAGGCACGAGTTTCTCGAAAACACGCGCGCGGCGCTGAATTGTGATTTTATCGCCCTCGCCCACCACAGGCGCGACCGCGCCGAGACCGTGCTTATGCATATACTGCGCGGCGGCGGGCTAAGGGGCGCGGCAGCGATGCCCATGAGGTCGGACAGAATAATACGGCCGCTCATCGATACAAGCCCCGAAGAAATACGCAAGTATCTTATTGAAGCGGGTCAGGGCTGGCGCGAGGACGAAAGCAACTCCGTCGCGGACAACCCAAGAAACGCGCTCAGGCTCAACGTGTTCCCCGAGCTTAAAAAAATCTATCCCGGCTTTGAAAGCGCACTGTGCCGCTTAAGCGACCTTGTGCAAAGCGAAAACGCGTTTATCGACGCAGCGGCTGAAAATTACATCTCCGAACGCTGCACGCGCTTTGCGGGCATATGGATTTTGCCGCCCGCAGACAAGGTGCTCATGCGCAGGGTGGTAAAGCGTATAATAGGCGATAAGGACAACGAATTTGAAGCTGTGGAGCGGGCTCTTGCCGCGGACAGGCTCACAGACATTTTGCACGGCTGGACGGCGGCGAAGGACGGCGAAAACACGCTGCTGATTCCCCCGTCGTCCTCGCCCGCGCCTCAAAATATCGACCTTGCAGGCAAAACGGTGCTTGAGGGCGTGTGCACGCTTGAATGCGAAAGCTGTCCGCCCGTACCGATAAAGCAAAACGGTTTTGTGCAGGTATTGAAACGCGATGCCCTCGAAAACGCGTGCCTGCGCCTGAGAAGGGATGGCGACTTCATAAAGCCGCTGGGGCTTAACGGCAAAAGCAAGTCGCTGGGCGACTATCTTACCGACAGAAAATATTCCCCGATACTCAGAAACAGGCTGCCCGTAGTGGCTAAGAGCAGCGAAATACTTTGGGTGCCCGGCGTAGGCATAAGCGAAAGCGCAAAGCTCTCGGGCGATGAAAGCGCCCTCAGGCTTACGATCAACATAGAAAAATAAACGCATAGCGGAGGACAAAAGCGATGTATAACGACATAGCGTACATACTCATAGACAAGGAGCGGCTGCAAAACCGCGTCAGGGAATTGGGCAGACAGCTTGCCGCTGAATACGAAGGCAAAAACCCGCTGATGGTGTGCATACTCAAGGGCTCGATCGTTTTCTATGCCGACCTCATTCGCGAGATGAACATCCCCCTCGAGGTTGAGACTATGACCGCCTCGTCCTACGGCGCTGCGACCGTGTCGAGCGGCGTGGTGAACGTGGTGTCCAAGCTGGACAGCAAGATAATCGGCCGCCACGTGGTGCTGGTAGAGGACATAGTGGACTCCGGCCGCACGCTGGCATTTATCAAGAGCGACATGAGCAACAAGGGCGTGCTTTCGCTGAAGGTGTGCTCGCTGCTCGACAAGCCCAGCCGCCGCGTGGCGGATCTGGTGCCCGACTACGCAGGCTTCGAGGTGCCCGACGAGTTCGTGGTGGGCTACGGGCTGGATTACGACCAGAAATACCGCAATTTGCCCGAAATAGGCGTGCTCAAGCCCGAGATTTACCAGAGCAAGTAGCTTATCGCACATACAATCAGGAGATTTTCGCATGCTTAAGCTTAAAGGTATTTCCAAGGAATATGTGACAGGCAATCTGCGTCAAAAGGCGCTGGACGGCGTTACGGTGAATTTCCGTGACAAGGAGCTCGTGGCGGTGCTGGGCCCCAGCGGCTCAGGCAAGACCACGCTGTTAAACATAATCGGCGGTCTCGACAGG
>JAFPYA010000268.1 GCA_017412445.1 Clostridia bacterium | reverse complement strand
GCGCCTATTATAGGCATAAACGCGGGTCGATTGGGCTACCTGACCCACGTAGAGCCGGAGCACGCTGAGGAGGCGCTGAAGGCGGTATTCGACGGCAGATATGCGCTTGAGAGGCGCATGACGCTCGACTCTTCGCCAAACGGCGAAAGCAGCGAAAACGCGTTAAACGAGGTGGCGCTGTTGCACGCAGATGCTGGCGTAATACGTTTTAATGTGCTTGTCGACGGGCTCAGGCTCACCTCCTACACCGCAGACGGCATGATTGCCGCCACTCCTACGGGCTCCACCGGCTACAGCCTCTCTGCGGGCGGCCCTATAGTCGATCCCGCGGGCGAAATGCTGATACTCACCCCCATCGCGCCGCACACGCTGCTCAGCCGCCCCATAGTGCTTTCGCCGCTGAGCGTGGTTACGCTCGAATGCGAAAACGACGCCCTGATAGCCACGGACGGCAGAACGCGCAGCGTGAAGGCGGGCGACAGCATCGAAATAAAGAGATCCGACAAATATATGCGCTTTGTCACCTTCGGCAGGGAAAGCTTCATAACGCGCCTCAGGCAAAAGCTCACTTGACAAGGTGGGAGGATTTATGATTGAAACAGTTTACAGCAGAGCCTGGCTAAGATGCCTGAGGGCGGATTTACCTGATTCCTTGACATCGCCAGAAGAGGTGGCCAAGTGTGAGCTTGCTTCATTTCTCGGCAAAGGCTGCTTTGAAATCAAGGCAGATGGCAGCTCGTCCGAGGAGTATTCAATTAAAGAAAGCAACGGCTTTTATACCATAAGCGGCGGCAAGGCTGGCGTACTTTACGGCGCATACACGCTGATTTTTGCGCTCGAAACAGGCGCGGCTCTGCCAAATGGTAGCGTAAAGCCCTACTATCCGCTCAGAATGCTCAACAGCTGGGACAACATGGAAGGTAGCTGGGAGAGAGGCTACGCCGGGCGCTCGCTGTGGTTTGATATCGGAGAATTCTGCTACAGCGAAAAGCGGATTCGTTTTCTTGGGCGGATGCTGGCGAGTGCCGGCATAAACGTGCTTGTCATCAACACCGTAAACGTCCACTATCCCGCACAGGAGCTTATACGCGATAAGCTAAGCGGTCTTGCGAGGTTTGCCGCGCTGCTCAGGCCCTTCAACGTGCGGCTCATGGTGAGCGTGGACTTCGCCATGCCGCTTGCGGCGGGACTTACCACAGCCGACCCTCTCGACAAAGAAGTAATAGACTGGTGGCGCGAACGGGCGCGGTGCGTTTGGAGCGCCGTGCCGGATTTGGCGGGCTTCATGGTGAAGGCCGACAGTGAGCACCGCCCCGGCCCCAACGAGTACAACAGGACGCATGCCGAGGGCGCAAACATGCTGGCAAGAGCCATCGCGCCCTACGGCGGCAAGCTTGTGTGGAGGGCGTTCGTCTATAACTGCCTGCAGGACTGGCGTGATACCGCTACCGACAGGGCGAACGCGGCCTACGACCTTTATATGCCGCTGGACGGCGCGTTTGACGAAAACGTAATACTTCAGATAAAGCACGGCCCATTCGATTTTCAGGTGCGCGAGCCGCTCTCTCCCCTGCTTTTGGGTCTTAAGCACACATACAAAGCGCTCGAGGTGCAGCTGGCGCAGGAATATACGGGGCAGCAGATCGACATATACGCCATGCCACCCATGTGGCAGGAAATCTTTGCCCAGATGGACGCTGAGAGCGTAAGCGCAGTCTCCGCGGTGAGTAATCTTGGCAACAGCGAATTCTGGACAGGACATCCCTTTGCGCTTCTTAATCTTTACGCCTTCGGGCGCTTTGCCGTCAATCCCTATGCAGAGCCGCGCGCAGTCATAAGCGAATGGGCGTTTTTGAGCTGCGGCATGGACGATGAAAGCACCGCAAAGCTCACAGATCTGCTGCTTGCAAGCCGTTCCGTTTACGAGAAATACGCCTCGCAGCTGGGACTCGGTTGGATGGTTACACCGAACAGCCATTACGGCGTGAACCCATGGGGCTACGAGTTTCAAAGCTGGGGCACGTACAATCGCGCCGACAGGAACGCCGTGGGCGTAGACCGGACAGACTCCGGCACCGGCTACACCTCGCAGTACCCGGATGAATTGAGGAGGCTTTACGAAAACAAAGCAAGCTGCCCCGACAAGCTGCTCTTGTTCTTCCACCGCCTGCCCTATGATTATATGATGCGCGACGGCCGCACGCTCATACAGCGCATATACGACGACCACTTTGAGGGCTGCGAAGCGGCCGAAGCGATGAAGCCTGTGCTGTCCTCCCTGCCACTGCCCGAGCCGGTAAAAGAAGCCGCTCTCAGATTTATCGAAGAGCAGATCAAAAACGCCCGTGAATGGCGCGATGTGATAAATACCTTCTTCCACCGTTTGAGCGGAATTCCCGACGCGCGCGGAAGAAGGATTTACGATTAGACTGAAGACATTGCAGCAGATGCTTGAACCGGTCTAAAAAACCGTTTCGCGCAGAAAGGCGAATTGCAATAGATTTCCGTGGCGGCTTTATCCTGCTGCAAGGCTTTGGCTTACTTCCTTGGCGCTTTAACAAGCCTGTTGTACCTGAATACAGCAGCTTATGTCCAAAACAAGGAGACATTTATGAACGAAATACTGAATGAGGCGTTTTCATTCGACTGTCCATACGGAACCGCGGGGCTTTGGTGGCTGGGGCAGATGGGGCTTTTGGTCAAGCTCGGCAAAACGCTTTTGTGCGTGGACTATTACGCCTCCTACAGCGAAAGGCGGCAGGTAGCCGTGCCTATCCCTGCCATGGAGTTGGAAGGCGTGGACGCAATTCTTGGCACGCACAACCATTCGGATCATATTGATCATCCAAGCTGGCGCATATGGGCAAAAAGCTGTCCTAAGGCTCGATTCGTCTTTCCCGCTGCACATACCCAAGGCGTTCTGAATGATAGCGTGCCTGCAGAGCGCATTATGGGCATTAACGACTCCGAAAGCGTGGAAATAGGTGATGTCATCTTAACAGCGATTGCCGCGGCACATGAATTTCTTGACAGGGACGAGGTAAGCGGCCTGTATCCCTGTCTTCAGTACATCATACGCGGAAACGGCGTTACGATATGGCACGCCGGAGATACGCTGCGCTACGAGGGCATGCTCCCCCGCATAAAGAGTTTTGGCCGCATAGACGCGGCGCTTTTGCCCATAAACGGGCGGGACGGCGAGAGATACCGCCGCAACTGCATAGGCAACATGACCTTTCAGGAGGCCGCAGACCTGGCCGGCGAAGTGCGCCCGAATACGGTGCTGCCCGGTCATTGGGACATGTTTGCCAACAACCCCGGAGATCCATATGCGTTTAAGGATTATATCGAAGCGAAATACGGTGATGCCGTGCCCTGTGTTATACCCGAGGTCGGCAAGCTGATTTGCGTCACAAGCAAGTAGGTTTATTAAGCAGAACAGGCGGCGAAGGGCATTATCGCGCTTTCACTGCCTGTTAATTTTATACCTTGTCCCTCAAAAAGCCGAGTGAGCCGTGTATGTCGTCCAGTATGTAATCGTGGTCACAGCCGTAGACCTCGGCTATCACATTGCCGCCGTAGCCCATTCCCTTGAGGCGCTGAAGTATCTCCTCAATGTGAATGAAGCCTATGCCGATTTGGCAGGAATGCACCGTTTGCTTGTCCGCGCACAGATATGAGGAATCGCCCGGGTGGCGTTTTTCGGTCACGCGATCCTTTAAGTGAACCGTTACGATGTTGTGCTTAAAGCGCTCGAAGGCCTCAAGCTCGTCCTCGTGGTAGATTACAAAATTGCCGGTGTCAAAGGCACAGCCCAAGCCCTCGACTTTATTGAAAAACCAGTCGAGCATCAGCATGCTGTTGTAAGGAGAGGCTGTGCTGTCGAAATCCTCTATCAGCACGGGCAGCCCCTGGCCTTTGGCATAGTTCACTGCGCTTGTGAGCCCCTTTACCATGTTGTTCACGCACTCTATTGTGCTTTTGCCCGAGTACATGCCGGGCACGAACAGCAGATTGCCTGCGCCGCACTCAGCTGCAAGGTCGATTATATCCCTGCCAAGCGGCTTATCCGGATCTTTGCCGAAGTCACAGAACGCGTGTACGCCTTCAATGCCGATATCCAGTTTCTTCAAAAGCGGCAAAAGCCATTCGCGGTCGCGCCTTAGCGAATCAGCGGATATGTAAATCAGATCCATGCCCTCGCCCTTGAACCCTCTTAGCAAATCCTCCATTTCGAGTCCCTTAGCCTTTGCGCCGTCGTAAATGTTTTCATAAAAAACCGCGATTTTCATTTGAAGCCTCCTTTATTGTACGCCTGTCGCGTGTGTCAGTTTTGCCCAGCAAGGTAAATAAACACAAAGTATGAACCTTCCTGCGCAAGGCTCACGTATGCCGCATCAGCCTTACCGTTATAGGCGATATAAGCGTTGTAGCTTTCGTTGCTCAAATTGCTCAGGCTCTTAATCTCGGAAGGTGCACTTTCCGCGATATCGCTGAGTTTGCCCTCGCTCAGGCGCAGCGCAAGGCGCATGAACAACACGTAGTCGCTCGGGAAATTCGTCCTGAGTGCCAGCGAAAAGCCGTCTTCAGGCGCATCCGGCTTATAATCGCAGTACACACCCTCGTCCACATAGCTTGCAATGGGTATGCCCATCACCCTCTCGGCGGCCTCGATTGCATACTTTTCGTTAGGTGTTTCGTCCGCCGTGAAATACACGACAAGCGATACGCCTAAGGCGAGAAGCGCTGCCAAAACGAGCAGCGCGATGATATACAAATGCCGTTTGTCTTCAGTAATCATTCTGTTTAAGGCTGTTTCTGCCATCGTCGGTCAAAATGAGTGCAAAGCACATAAGAGTGCGGCTTTAATTCTTGATTGCATTATAGCAAACGTGTCAGACGTTTTCAAGCTTTATTTGTGTTTTCGCGTTCGCTTTTCAGTATTGAGTACCAGCTCGCGTCACAGATTCCGGTGTTGTTCCTGTCGGCAGCCCGCCTCGTGCCCTCGTATTTCATAGCGCAATGCCTCATCACCATGCCGGAATGCGGGTTATTCGGGTCATGGTATGAGCAGACGCTGTTTGCGTCCGCAAGGTCAAAGAAGTAGTCGATAACCGCCTGTGCGGCTTCCGACATGATTCCCCTGTGCCACCAGTTTTTTCCAAGGCAATATCCTATTTGCACCGACTCAAGGTCATCGTTTGGGAGACCGTGTATGGTTCCTATCGGTTCATCGCCGTATTCCTTGAGCGTGATCGCCCAGTGATAATAGTCCTTCTTTCCGTACAGCGGAAGCCAGGAGTTTATCACGCGCCGGGTCACATCAACGTTCACGTGTGTAGGCCAGGTTAGGTATCTGGTGACGTCCGGGTCGGACGCCCAGTTTTTGAACATTGCCTCGGCATCTGCGGCAGTAAACCTCCTCAATATCAGTCTCTTTGTTTCAATTTCTTGGGTGCCGCAATGGTTCACTTGCTGAAGCCCTCCTTTTTACGCGTTTAGTCATATCCCTTTTTTGCGGCATGATTATACCATATTAAAGCCTGTTTGTCTGCCTATGCTGCATTAAATAAGAATGATACAAGATTATTGCATAAAGATTACGGCGCTTATGCCGCCCTTGACATATGCGCCGGATTATGGTATAAGGATTGCAACAGCCGTACCGTAAAAACATTTTTTCTCAGGTGGTGAAAATATGGACATCGCTCTGAGCGCGGGAGTATTTATTATTTGCGCGTGGTTTTGCGCCCGCTTTCTTAGGTGCAGCCCCTCACCGCGCAGGCATGCGCTCGACAAATGCGTGCCCTCTGCGGCGTGCTTTGCGCTGTCGCTGTACTCGCTGTTTTCCGCGTCTCCGTACAGCGCATGGCGCGTTCTGCTGTGCGCGGGCTTATTCGTTTGCGCACTCGGCGACTGGGTTCTCGAATTTCATTTTATACCGGGCGCGGCGTTGTTTGCCTCGGCCCACCTCTGCTTTGCATCTGCCTTCGTTGCGCTTGGCGGCTTCGCTCCGAATATACTCTGCATTGTACTGCTCCCGGTCGTGCTGTGTGCCGTGTTTGTGCGTTTTATGCTAAAAAGCGCGCGCTTGGGTTCGGCTGCACTTTATCTGATATATATAGCCGCCATTTCGCTTATGACGGCCTATGCTGCAAACTGCGCCGCGCTGTTTTTGATCGGCGCTCTGCTGTTCGTTTTGTCGGATTCAATACTTGGGCTCAGGATATTTGGGCGGATAAAGGGTAAGTATTTGAGCTATTTGATCATGATTTCATATTATCTTGCGCTGTATTTGTTCGCGCTGGGGAGCTTGTACGGCTGAGTCGGCGGCCAGTATTCTTTTCCGTACTTTAGTGCCTCTCGGCATACCATTTGGGAATAATCCGGCGAAAGCAGTCAAAATCATCAAACGCCCGCTGCGCCCTTCTTTGCATCGCTTCTATTTCTTCCTGACCGAATTTCTCTGCCCATGTTATTGAGCACAGCGCTGTCTGCGCAGCGTATACCGCATTTGCAGCCCAGAAATCAGCGGGAACTTCATCGTCAAAATAGGCGTCTATCTGGCCGATGCAGTAATCCACGCTGCTTTCAATTCCGAAGCTCTCCAGCCTGCAAAACTCCTCATATGGATCGCTGACCTCCCAACGGTTGAAATCGATTACTCCGATGAGGCCTTTTTGCATATAGATCAGATTCCCCTGATGAAAATCTCCGTGCGTATATACCGGCGGTTTTCTCCATATAAGGTCTATGTTTTCTTTTACATAGCGTATGGCAGACTCGTCATTCGCTGTTCGGTGATTAGATTGTTCGTAAAGGGATAATTGCCAGAGCTTCTTTTCTTTCTTTGTTTTAACGGGTATGTCCTCCGCCGCCAAAGGCAGGGAATGAATCTTTTTAAGGATTATGCCCGCTTGCCTTCCAAGCCTGTACTGTTCTTCCCGGGACAAATCAGGCAATACCGTTCCCAAATCCACTCCGTCTAGCCAGCTTAAAAGCATATACACGCTTTTGTTGTCATTGCACACGCCGAACTCATTTGGAGCAGACATCGGAAAGCCGAGCTTGGCAAATTTACTGATTATCTCATACTCTTTCCGTTTCTCATCGTACTTTTCGATATCCGACAGCCTGAGAAGCAAATTCTCCCCTGCTTTTGTCTTAACAAAGTACTTTTTGTCGGAAGACCAGCCCTTATTCAGCGGCTCTGCAAACGCCCAATTCTCGCTCGATTTTATATTCTGGAACATAGCGTTTTACCCTTTCAAGTGCAGTATGCGGCGGTTGCTTCTGTGACTATACGCATACCCGTCCATTGTTTCATGCATGTGAACGGGTTTGGGGCTATTTGGCATTATGAAAGTAGTCGAGCGGTTCAATTCCAAACAAATCGAACAAAATCTGATTCGAGGCATGATTATCGGCGCCGCTTTCGGCGTCGTAGCTGAAGAAGTAACCGTTTGCGTAAAACCTGCAGCAGCTGTCGGTTGCGGGATAGAGCACAAGCTGAACGCCTTCGGAATCCGTTATTACAAGCTTCGCATAGCCAAACGGGCAGCCGGACGGATCGGCAGTCGTTGAAGATTCGATGAGCTTTTGCAGCTTTTCAAGTATAGCAGTATCGGTGAGCACAATAGCATCATGCGTCCCGCCGTTATAGTATTCGCCATCAGATAATTCCGCGCTCACGATACGCTTTATTGCCGAAGGATTGAACGATTCATAGCCGTATTCGGCGAGCAAATTTGTGGCTTCAGAAGCTATTCTTTCATCATTTGCAAACCAAATGCCCAGACCGTCATTCTCGTGAAGGCGTATCCAGCCCCCGGTGCGAAGATCGGCCGTAAAGCCATCGTAAGACAATGATATTTCCAGCGATGCTTCCTTGTTATCCGGAAATGCGCGGTAATCATTTGGCATGTCGGTGAAATCGACCTCTGAAAGCAAGGCCAGAAGCCTTTGCGCGGCATCATCATCCGGAGTAAGCTCCATGTATCTGCCGCACAGCTCCGCAGGAAAACAGCCTATAGATAATGAAGCTTCACGCTCATCTTCGGCATAAACATGAAGAGAGGAAAGCAACGCAGGCAAAACAAACAGCAGCGCAATTATCCTTTTAACGTTACTCGTCATGTTCTTTTTCTCCTGTACTTGTTTTGGTTCTTCCCGAGGCTTTGTGGACATTGTATCCCTGTACAATTTTCATACAATATCAGACGGCCTGCGAATCGGTTTGTTCCGTTTTTCTGGTAATTCTTTTCATATTCGTGCTATGAGCATGTTCTGTGGCCTTAAAACGCAAGTTCGCCGGTCGTGTACGCATACGCGGTCTTGCTCAGGATATTGCCGTCCCGGTCATAGGTGTAGATCCAGGTGGTACCGGTAGCGCTGACAGTAGTATCATTGAGATCATTGACCCGAATGAGCTGCCCCAGTGCGTCATACTCGTAGGTGAACTTGGTATCGGTGTCGTTGTCGTGGGTAACGGCACAAGCCTCGTCAATTCAATACAAGAGGCAAATGGCCTAATATGTCATTTGCCTCGCAGAAATAATAGGTTTAGCTACAAATTCAACGTCTAAGCATCGTCATTATTCTTAAAGCGTATTTTGACACTTTTATTCTTGTAATACCTTTGTTTTTAGAATGAGTTTTTCCATATCTGTCCAGTTAAAACGCACATTGCTTGCCTTATCATATAATATGCGCTCGTCCTTTAAATTCGGGAGTATGCTTATATTGCCGCAGTAAAACAATCTGTCTTTGGGTATGTCTTCCTCTGATTCTGTTTGCAAGATAACTTTATACTGATATCCTAACTCTCTTAAATTTCCAACTCGCCAAAAAAGCGCATTCTTGATAAGCTCAACATTTTGTGCAAGCTCCTCCTTGGTAAATGTTGTTCTAAATATATAAGTGATAGGAACCAAACCATCAAATGCATAGAAATCAGCGCATAAAAACCCTACAGTATATCCACTGAATGCAGCATCATCCAAATAGGATTCTCTTACATCGTATGCATATACGTCCCCCCGCCTCCAATTTGTAATATAGTGTCTTTTCTTATATATCCTTGCATAACCGCTCTTCTGTATTGCGGATCTTATGGCTTCTATATTGACAATCGCCGCACCTGATAATAGTGATTCATATTCTCTTTCTACGGGATATCTCTTGAGAAGTATGCTTGCTGCAGCTAACCATGCTATTGGTGTATCGTCTTCATCATATGTTGCGTCG
>JAFPYA010000267.1 GCA_017412445.1 Clostridia bacterium | reverse complement strand
TGATGTGGAGCGGGTGATGGGAATCGAACCCACGTGATCAGCTTGGGAAGCTGGAGCTCTGCCATTGAGCTACACCCGCATACCCATATCTAATCGTGCTAATTTTACACGCTGGGTTTCAGTTTGTCAACAGATTTACGCGATTTTTATAGTGTGGATATTGTTATTTCTTTGGCAAAACATTCGGCGTGTGTGGGAGCTAAGAGTCTGTTTTGATAAGGCGGCAGGAGCGTTTTGCCGCCTGCCGCCTGTATTTAGCGCATATTCCTGATGGGCTGTAATTGTTGCGCCATTGCGCCTCAGGGTGCCTCTGTTATCTCCTTGCCTCCGGGAGTCAGGTCTATGAACTTAGTGATTTCGCCCTTGAAGCCCAATTCCACGGTGCCCAGCGCGCCGTTTCTCTGCTTGGCTATGATTATCTCGGCCTTGCCCTCGTTTTCGGGCTTTTTGTCGTAGTAATCCTCCCTGTGAATGAACATGACCACGTCCGCATCCTGCTCTATGGCGCCGGAATCTCTTATGTCGCTGAGTACGGGACGGTGGTTTGAGCGGCCTGTAGGCGCGCGCGACAATTGGCTCAGCGCAAGTATCGGCACGCCCAATTCTATCGCCAGCGCCTTAAGCGAACGCGAGATGCTTGCGACCTCCTCCTGACGGGAGCCGAAGCGGCCGCTTGCGGTCATGAGCTGCAGGTAGTCTATCATTATCACGTCGAGACCGTGCTCCATCTGGAGCCTGCGCGCCTTTGAGCGCATTTCAGGCACGGTTATGCCGGATGAGGCGTCAATGTAGATTTCCTTGCCAGCTATCACAGTGAGCGTTTCGCTGAGGCTCAGCCACTCGTCGTCCTCTATGCGGCCGCGCCTCACGCGCTGCATGTCAATGTGTGCCTCGGTGCACAGCATTCTTAAAACCAGCTGCTCAGCGGGCATTTCCAGCGAAAACACCGCAGCCTTTTTGTTGGCGCGAATCGCAGCGTTTTCGATTATGTTCATGCCGAAGCTGGTCTTGCCCATGGAGGGGCGCGCGGCTATAAGTATGAGCTCGCCGGGATGAAAGCCCGTGGTCATGTTGTCCAAATCAAGGTAGCCGCTTGGCACGCCCTCTATCTGGCCTTTGTTTTTGTACAGCTGCTCTATGATTTCAAAGGACTTGAGCAGCAGGCTGCTAATTGGCTCAAGCTGCTGGCCACCCTTGCGCATGGTGATGTCGTAGATGGACTTTTCCGCCGCCGCAAGTATGTCGCTCGTCTCTTTTTCGCCGGCATAACAGGTTTTGGCGATGTCCTCCCCCGCCTTTATCAGCTGCCTCAGCGTGGATTTGTCCTCGACTATCGATATGTAGGCGGATACGTTTGAGGTGGCGGGTACGCTGCGCACCAGCTCCACCAGATAGCTCATGCCGCCTATGCTTTCTAGCTTGCCACGGCGGTTCAATTCCTCGCTCAGCGTCACGATGTCAACAGGACGCGAAAGCGCCGCGAGATACAGCATCGCTGAAAACAGCTCGCGGTTCACGGGGTCGTAAAAATCGTCGGCCTTGAGCGTTTCCTGAGCGATCATCACGGCCTCGGGGCTTTTTAGCATCGCGCCCAGCACGCTCTTTTCCGCGTCGTCCCTGTGGGGCAGATTTTGGTAAGCGGCTTCCATATTATTTGCCCGCGACCGTGGTGTTCACCAGCATGCGCACGCTTATGCCGCCGTAGAGCTTGACGTTTACGAAGCTCTGACCCGCGCTGCGGATAGGCTCTTCCTGCTCGATTTTGCGCTTGTCGACTTCAACGCCGTGCTGCTGCCTGAGCGCCTCGGCGATCATGTCGGCGGTGACGGAGCCGTAGAGCTTCCCGTTTTCGCCGCCCCTTGCCACAAGCTGGATG
>JAFPYA010000025.1 GCA_017412445.1 Clostridia bacterium | reverse complement strand
ATACTCTCTGCCAATAACAACGTGAAGCGCATTCGCGGACTTGTGCTCAAGCTTTGCGAGGTGTACGGAACTCCGATTGCGTATGAGGGAAACACATACTACACTTTTCCGTCGCCTGAGGCTTTGGCAGGCATTGATCCAAGCGTGCTTCAAAAGCACGTTACCTGCGGCTACAGAGCGGATTATCTTGTAACGACAGCGGCAATGGTACGGGACGGCTTCGACCTTGAAGGCTTGAGGCATATGCCGCTTGAGCAGGCGAGAAAGGAGCTTTTGCGGCTGAAGGGCGTAGGCCCCAAGGTTGCTGACTGCGTATTGCTGTTCGGCTGCGGGCACGCTGACGCCTTTCCTGTGGACGTATGGGTGCAAAGGCTCATGGAGAGCTGGTTCGGCGTGACTGGTTCGCCTCAGAAGGTGAGCGACAAGGCAAGAGAGCTTCTGGGCGAAAGATGCGGTCTCATTCAGCAGTCTCTTTTCCACGCGGCTCGCTGCAGCCTCATAGAGCTTTAAGATGACAAATGAGGAATTTTGTCTGAAAGCGCAAAGCTTCGGTTTCCGCCTCGTCTGTTTTCTGCCTACAGTAAAAATCGAAACGAGTACACCTGGGCTTATAGAAGACCCGCATGCGCTTATTGAAGATGCAAAGACGGTGATTCTTCTGATAATGCAGTATAATCCAAGCTATATCCCGTCAGGCACACAGGAAGCCACTATATCGCCCTATTATCAGGTCTCTCAAAGGGCGTATGTGTCTGCGAGGCAGTTGAGCGACGCATTAAGAGAAGAAGGCCTTAAGGCTGTTTCAAATGTTCAGCTTCCCTTAAAGCCATATCTCAGCCGTTTCGGGATAGGCCAAATGGGGCGAAACTCCCTGATAGCCATACCGGGTATAGGCAGCGCGTTTCATGTTCAGGCCATAGTGACAAACGGCGGCTTTGAGTATACTCACAAAGATACAGGCACGCATAAACCGGGTGAGCGCTGCAAAGGCTGCAAAAAATGCATAGAAGCATGCCCGACCAGCGCAATACTTGAAGGCGGAAGAATCGACCCAAACAAATGTTTAAGAGCGATAAGCGAAAAAGATCCTGTGCCGTATGAATACGAGGCGCTTCTTGGCAGCAGGCTGCTGGGCTGTGACGTATGTCAAAGTGTCTGTCCTGTAAACTGCTGTTTCGACCCTTTGCCTGAGCCTGAGTATCCGCTTAAAGCTTTGCTTAACGGCGAAATCACGGAGCTGAAATACGCGATAGGCCCCAATTACGCAAGGGTTAACAAGCTGAAAAAGAAAGCTTCCGTGGTAGCCGCAAACCTTGACAGACAGGATTTGCTCGAAGATATCAGACAGCAATGTGAAGCGGATGACGCAAGCGTCGCAGCCGCCATGAAGCATGCACTTGAAAGATTGGAGGAACACAAATGAGAATAGGTGTAAGAGGACACGACTACGGCTGCGCAAGCCCGGAGGAAATGGCAAAGCGCATATCAGATGCAGGCTTCAGCTGCTTTCAGTTGGCGCTGCATAAGGCGATAGAGGGCTTTAAGCCCGAATACGGCCAGCTCAACCCAGGCTTTTGCTATTCTGTGCGCAAGGCATTTGAGAACAAGGGGCTTGAGGTCGCTGTGCTGGGCTGTTACATAGAGCCGGGTACACTCGACGAGGATAAGCGTTTGTATGACGTAAAGCGCTTCAAAGAGCAGGTAGCGTATGCAAGGCAGCTCGGCAGCTATATAGTAGGCACAGAGACCAGCCGCTGCGATGACGAGCACAGGGAAAATCAGTTCGAGCTGCTGCTTGACAGCGTAAAGATTATGGCCGCGCAGGCCGAGAAGTTCGGCGTATTCGTGGGTATTGAGCCGGTGCTTGTTCACACGCTGAACACTCCTGAGCTTGCGGGCAGGATGCTGAATGAGATTTCAAGTCCCAACCTCCAGATAATTCTTGACCCCATTAACCTGCTGTCGCCCGAAAACATCGAGCATCAGCACTACATAATAGACAGCTGCTTTGATATTTTCGGCGACAGGATAGTTGCCGTTCATGCAAAGGACGTAGTGCTTGAAAACGGTGTCTTCAGGCGCTGCGTAATCGGGCAGGGCATCTTCGACCACGAGTATTTTTATAAAAAGCTCAATAAGACCCGCCCCGGCATAAGCGTGCTCAGAGAGGAAGCTCACCCGGAAACCGCGCATCTCGACATAGAGGCGTTAAGGCGTTTTGCCGAACTGTAACGAAATTGTCTCCATATCATCGGGCGATTTTGTAAATACCACTTGAAAATGCTTAACAAAATGCGTATAATAATCATTATCCGGCAAGAAATAACAATGGAGGCTCATTATGGCAAAAAGCAGATTGATCGGTGAATACCCCGTTATAGGCATCCGCCCCGTGATCGACGGCCGCAGAGGCCCGCTCAAGGTGCGCGAATCGCTTGAGGATCAGACCATGAACATGGCCAAATCCGCGGCAAAGCTCTTTGAGGACAATATTCGCTACAGCAACGGTGAAAAAGTAAAGGTTGTCATTGCCGACACCACTATAGGCCGTGTCGCCGAAACAGCCGCCTGCGCCGCCAAGTTCAAAAAAGAAGGCGTCAGCATCACCCTGACCGTCACTCCCTGCTGGTGCTACGGCAGCGAGACCATGGACATGGATCCCGAAACAATCAAAGCAGTATGGGGCTTTAACGGCACAGAGCGTCCCGGCGCTGTCTATCTTGCAAGCGTTCTGGCTTCACATGCTCAGAAGGGCCTTCCGGCTTTCGGCATTTACGGCAGAGACGTGCAGGAAGCTGACGATACCGAAATTCCCGAAGACGTAAAAGAAAAGCTGCTCAGATTCGGCAGAGCTGCTGTCGCCGTGGCGACAATGCGCGGCAAAAGCTACCTGCAGATTGGCTCTATCTGCATGGGCATCGCGGGCTCGATTATCTCTCCCGAATTTATCGAGGAGTATCTTGGCATGCGCGTTGAATCCGTCGACGAGGTTGAAATCATCCGCCGCATGACCGAGGGCATCTACGACAAGAAGGAATATAAAAAGGCACTCGAATGGACAAAGGCCAAAGCAATCGAGGGCTTCGACAAGAACCCCGAGGCGTTGCAGAAGAGCCGCAAGGCAAAGGATGCGGACTGGGAATTCACCGTTAAGATGATGTGCATAATCAAGGATCTTATGAACGGGAATCCCAAGCTGCCCAAGGGTCGCGAAGAAGAAATGGTAGGCCATAACGCTTTGGCTGCGGGCTTCCAGGGGCAGAGACAGTGGACGGATTTCTATCCTAACTGCGACTATCCCGAAGCTCTGCTAAACACCAGCTTTGACTGGAACGGTGCAAGAGAGCCTTACATACTCGCTACTGAAAACGATACGCTCAACGGCATTGGCATGATGTTCATGAAGCTGCTCACGAACCGCGCCCAAATGTTCGCAGACGTGCGTACATACTGGAGCCCTGAAGCCATTAAGAAGGCCGCTGGCTATGAAATCGAAGGAAAGGCCAAGGAAGCGGGCGGGTTCATCCACCTGATCAATTCCGGCTCATGCTGCCTTGACGCTACCGGTCAGGCACTGGACGAGAACGGCAATCATGTTATGAAGCAGTGGTGGGAGGTTACCCCCGAGGATCAGGAGCGTATAATGGCGCATACTACCTGGAACTACGCCGACCTCGGTTACTTCCGCGGCGGCGGATATTCCTGCCGCTTTGTGACGGACTGCGAGATGCCTGTCACTATGATACGCCTTAACCTCGTGAAGGGTCTCGGCCCCATGCTGCAGATTGCTGAAGGCTGGACGGTAAAGCTTCCTGACGAAGTAAACGATGTACTCTGGAAGCGCACCGACTACACTTGGCCTTGCACCTGGTTTGCACCCAGAACAAACGGCAAGGAAGGCCCGTTCAAGGACGCCTACTCTGTTATGAACAACTGGGGTGCCAACCACGGCGCAATTAGCTACGGCCACATAGGCGCTGACCTCATAACCTTCTGCTCCATGCTCAGAATCCCGGTGGCCATGCACAACGTGCCGGAAGAGAAAATTTTCCGCCCCGCCAGCTGGAATGCCTTCGGCATGGACAAGGAGGGCGCCGATTATCGCGCCTGCGCTGCCTACGGCCCCATGTACAAATAACTAAACATCAGACCAAGCGCAAAGCTGCCTCCGAAGCAGGGGCAGCTTTGTATTAAGGAGAAAATATGAGGCTTACTATACTTGGCTGCAACGGCCCATTTCCAGAAGCGGGCGATGCCTGCTCGGGATACCTCGTCGAATCCGACAGTGGAAAGACTAAAATTGTGTTGGATCTGGGCAGCGGCACGCTGTCAAAGCTGCTCCAAAAGATTTCCGGCATAGACGAAATTGACGCGGTAATCCTCAGCCACCTGCATTTTGATCATATGAGCGATATGCCGGTTTTAGGCTACATGCTTGATTTCAGCGGCGTTGAAACGCTTAAGGTTATTTGTCCTGAAACGCCCGCTGAAAACCGCAAGCTCATAAAAGGAAAGTTTGACGTCTATCCTCCTGCCGATACAGGCATAGGGGAGTTTAAGATAGAATTCGTTAAAGTAAAGCATCCTGTAGAAGCATACGCTGTCAAGCTTATGTGTGACGACAGCACGCTCGTTTATACGGGTGATACCAATGAGTGCCCTGAAATCTCGCTCTTTTGTGAGGGCGCGGATGTGATTTTAGCAGACTGCGGCCTGTCTGATGAAGATTGGAAACCTTCAAAGCCTCACCTGGGACCCACCAAGTGCGCAACGCTTGCGAGGGAGTCTAAGGCGGGCGAGCTCATTCTAACGCATCTTTCGCCTTTGTACGATAAAGAAAAGCTGGCAGATGAAGCGCGGCGTATTTTTGCAAACAGCACACTGGCTGAAGCAGGCATGGAATTCAGAATCTGAGCGCCTGTTTCGCCTTATCGACCGAAGGCGCATGCTGCCAATCGCGGTATGCGCCGTAATGGGTTGCGCTTTAGCTTCGAGCCTGCAAGCTAAGCTTTTTATAGCCCAAATAATTGCCGTCGCATTGCTCGTACCGCTTTCGTTTTTCAAAAAGCTTAGGCCAATCCTCATACCGGCGCTTTTGTCTTTTCTGTTGCTTTCAGGTCTGTATACGCTCAGAAACGAAAGACCGGATTACATGCCCGAGGGAAAGCTGGTAT
>JAFPYA010000266.1 GCA_017412445.1 Clostridia bacterium | reverse complement strand
ATGCAGGCCGCAATGCTCGCCCTGCGCGACGACAAGGCGCGCGCCGTTAAGGTCATGATGACCGAGGACAACTGAGATAATACGCCTAAGGCGCTTTTGAAACGACTGGGCTCAAAACATAAAACAAGGAGCCGACCGCGCGATTGCGGCAGGCTCCTGCTTTTTGCGAGAAAACCATCAGCCCTTGAGACCGCTGGTCGCCACGCCCTGCACGAAGTATTTTTGCAGGAATATGAACAGTATGAACACGGGTATCAGCGCCACGGTCGCGGCCGCCATCATCTGGGCGTAGTTTGAGGAGTACTGGGTGTTGAACAGCCTCAAAACCAGCTGCAGGGTCATCTTGTCCTGACTGGAGAGGTAAATTCTGGGGCCCATGAAGTCGTTCCACTCAAACACGAAGGAGGTGATTGCGAGGGTCGCCACGGCGGGCTTGGACAGGGGTATCATTATCCTTGCCCAGATGCCGTATTCGCTCAGACCGTCGATTCGCGCCGCCTCGAGCAATTCGTTGGGTATGCCCATGTAGAACTGCCTCATCATGAACACGCCGAAGGCCGTAAAGGCGTGCATAATGATTATGCCAAGCAGGCTGTCAGTGAGTCCCCAGCCGGACATCATTACGTACTGAGGCACCATGTAGACCTGCCACGGTATGGCGATGGTGGTCACGTAGGCCAGAAACAGCAGGCTCCTGCCCTTGAACTCAAGCTTGGCAAACGAGTACGCCGCAAGGCTCGAGGTGGTTATCTGCAATACCATAGTGCAGATGGTGAGCAGGGCGGAGTTTTTGAAGCCTGTAAGCAAGAGCACGCGCTCCCAGATCAGGGCGTAATTCTTCCAGTGGGGATTTGACGGTATCCACTGTATAGGGTAGGTGAACACGTCCGCTTCCGCCTTAAGAGAGGCGGAAATCATCCATATGAAGGGAAGAAGCATTATGGCGCAGCCGGATATCAAAAGCACGTAGAGTATCACTCTGCCCACGATCCTCGAGGTGGGGACGTGGCTTTTATAAGTGCCGTCGGCTTTTTTGATCATCGTCTTATCCATGTATGTCTCCTCCTTTCTTACAGATAGCTGGTGAAGCGTTTCTCACCGCGGAACTGTATCAGCGTGATTATTAGCACCACGAAGAACAAAAACACGCTCAGCGCGCTGGCGTAGCCGAACTTCATGCTCACGAAGGCGTTGTTGTATATGTGATACGCCAAAACCTTCGTGGCGGTGCCGGGGCCGCCCTGCGTGGTCACGTACATAATGTCGTAGGACTTGAAGGTGCCTATAATGAGCATCATGCTGACAAAGAAGGTCGTGGGGGTAACCATGGGCCAGGTTACGTGGGTGAAGCGCTGGAATGCGTTTGCGCCGTCCATGCGCGCGGCCTCATAGAGCTCCATGGGCACGCCCTGCAGCGCTGCAAGGTAGACCACCATGTAGTAGCCGGCCTGCTTCCATATGGTGAGGCCGATCACCGTGGGCATCGCCCATTCGGCGGAACCTGCCCAGCGCGGCGGGTTTTTCATGCCCAGAGAACGAAGCAGTTCATTCACGGGACCTTTATCGGGGTTGAACAGCGCCATCCACACCACGGCCACGGCCACGAGGGACGCGACATAGGGGAAGAAGAACACCGAGCGGAAAAACACCTTGCCCCTGAGCCCCTGGTTCATGAGTATGGCCAAAAGCAGCGAGAGTATAAGGCAGACCGGCACGGTTCCAATGGTGTAGTAGAAGGTGTTCCATACGACCTTCCAAAAGTCGAGATCGACCGAGAACATATAGCGGAAATTGCCTATGCCGACAAAGGTCTTCTCTACGCCCAGATTCCACTCCATCGTGCTGTATACGAAGGACAGGATTATGGGCACGAAGGTCAATACCATATATCCGATAAAGTTGGGCGCGATGAATGAATAAGCTATAAGCGTGCGCTTTATGTGCAGCTTAGAGCCGGGCTTTCTTTGTGATTGAAGTCCTTGAGTCATATTCTCACTCCCAGCGTGTATTCGTAAATAACTTTGGAGGAGCGCGGTGCACCCCTCCAAGCTTCCCCGAACGGGGCGTTACGCTATGCGGTTTGACCGATAGCATAGCGCGCCGCGGTGAAGCGGCGCGCAGAAGCTCCTGCGGATTATTCCGCGGCGCCTTCCTGTATAGCCTTGGCCTTATACTCGGCGATGGCGTCCTCGACGCTCATGCTGCCGGTCATGATGGCGGAGTGCATCTCGTCGCCCACAGCGGCGATGGCCTTGCCGTTTGCATCCATGGGCTGCTCAATTACGAAGTTGCCGGTGAGGTACTTGCTCAGGCCTTCGGGAGCGTTGGGATGATCGTTGTGGAAGCCGTCGAAGATGTCGAGCACTTCCTGGCCGGCCCAGGCGGGCACGATGCCGGTCTTGGCAAGGATCTGGGCGCCTTCGGAGCCGGTGATGTAGGCCAGGAACGACCAGGCTTCCTCGGGATGCTTGGCGTAAGCGCCGATGGCGACGGGGGTCAGGCCGCCTACTACGTTCTCGGTGGTAATGCCCTGGTCATTGGGGATGGAGCATACGCCCCAGTTGAAGGAAGCGTAGTCCTCGCTGGGAATGTTTTCAAGCAGCATGTTGATGTACCAGGTGCCGATCTGCATCATGGCCGCTTCCTGCTTGTAGAACACGCCGGAGTAGTGGATGTTGCCGCTCTTGAGGGAGCCGTAGTCCTGCACAACGCCCTCGTTCTGCAGAGCCAGTATGCCCTCGTAGTAGGGGATCAGGGCATCCCAGGTGGAGGCGTCGTTGTACACGTACTCGTCGATGAAGCGGGAATACATGTAGACGTTGGAGGCCCAGGTGTGTACGTGAGTGCCGTAAACCTTGTCGGCGCCTTCGCCGCTGGTCATCTCGCGGGCGAGATCGAGGTACTCTTCGAAGGTCATGCCGTCATGAGGATACTCAACGCCGGCTGCGTCAAAGAGGTCCTTGTTGTAGAAGATAAGGTTGTTGTCCTTGCGGAAGGGCATACCGTAGAGCACGCCGTCCACGACCAGGGACTGCTCGGTGCCGCCGTAGGGAGCGAAGTCATAGCCTTCGGCCAGCTCGTCCAGGGGCATCAGGGCACCCTGATTGATGAGGGCGGCCATCTCGGGAAGACCCTTCATGAAGATCACGTCGTAGTCTTCCTGAGCGGTCATCTTTACAACGATGGTGTCTGAATATTCGGCGGCGGAGAATTCGACGACCTCGACCTTGATGCCGGGGTTGGCGGCTTCAAAGCCGCTGATCATGGTCTTGTAGTATTCGGTGTTGGAGTAGTCCCACAGCGCGACGCGCAGGGTCACTTCTTCAGCGGAGGCCTGTACCGCGCAGAAGCTGCACAGCATAACCAGGGTCAGCAGAAGAGCAAGTTTTGCCTTGAGTTTCATAGTCGTCCTCCTTAATATTTGGGGTTCGTCCCCCTTTTAGGATGGCAATATAATACCATATCGGGGGACGCTTTGCCAATAGGTTGACAATTTAATGTATTTGCACAAAATAAAGACGCAAATTAAACTCGGATGTGGAATTTATTGAAAAAACATTCGTGAGCAAAAAAGCGCTTTTGTGCAAAAAATATAATATTCGTCGCCTTTCCAAACGCGTATGTTTGCTGTATAATCTTCTCGTATTAAAAAATTGGGAGGCTGACATGAAGACATACAGAGACCCTGTGACCGGCTACGAGATAAAGCAGTACACCTTCGGCCCCGAGAGGAACGCCAAGCTCTACTTCACCTGTGAAAACTTCTCCGCCGACGACAAATATTTCTTCTTTATGAAGCAGCAGCTCGAGGGCAAAAGCGACGGCGGCTGCTACAGGGCGGAGGTCGAGACCGGCAAAATCGAGCGCGTGACCGACGACACCTGCCGCGGCTTTGCCACCGACAGGGAGAAAAACGTGGGCTACGTGTGCAAAAACGAGACTGAGGTCTACATGGTCGACCTCGAAACCATGAACATGACCAAGGTTGGCGATCTGCCTGCGCACGGCAACGTCACGGGACACCTGACCAGCGCAAACACCGGCCGCATCGCGTGCAGCTATCACCTCGCCAACAAGTATTACGGCCTGGTGATACTCGACCCCGGCAAGCAGGCTCAGGTGGTGTACGAGACCGACAACTGGCTGGGCCACGCGCAGATTTGCCCCACCGACGAAAATCTGCTGTTCTTCATCCACGAGACCATGGGCGACGCGTTCCAACGCACATGGATGTTCGATATAGATGAGCGCTACGCCCGCCCCTACTACGTGGAGCATCCCCACGAGTGGATCACCCACGAGGTGTGGAGCGCCGACGGCAGGGAGATGGCCATAATGAAGCTCGATCCTCCGGGCTGGGTGGACGGCGACAAGGGCGAAACGCACACGGGCAGCATCATCATTGCCGACAAGGACGGCCGCCACTTCGACGTGGAGGCGTGCGACACCCAGCTTCTGCACCCCTGCATCAGCCGCGACAGAAAGCTGCTGTGCGCAGACAGGATAGGTTACCTCGGCACGAAGATACAGGAGGGCGTAATGCTCTTTGACCGCGCAAGCGGCAAAAAGCAGCTCATCGCCACCACCGGCACCTGCAAGACCGGCTCCGATCACATGCACCCCTCCTTCAACCGCGCGGGCGACAAGATACTGTTCTCCAATCCCGACGAAAACGGCATCGCGCAGGTGTGCGTGATAGACCTGAAGCAGATTAAATTCGATTAACGACATATAATTGAAGCCCTGCCGCCGCACAAATTGCGGTGGCATATTTGTTTTTTCAACCTCTGCATTTCGGCTTATGTTAACTTGATAAAACCGCCGTTATCGGTTATAATATTAGCAACAGGCGAATGAAGGAATCGGAGGCGGCTTTTATGGACGAGAAAAAACTGTTTGACATAGTCGAGTCCTACAGGGACGACATTATAAACACGCTCAGACGCTGGATTAACGTGCCGTCGCTGGGCACCGCACGCACGGCGGAAAACGCGCCCTTCGGCGACGAGGTCAGGCGCATGCTGGACACCGCGCTTGCGGACGCAAATGCCATGGGCTTTGAGACATACGACTGCGACGGCTACGCCATGCACGCCCAGATGGGCGGGGGCGAAAGAACTATGGGTATACTCTGCCATCTGGACGTGGTGCCGGTGGGAGAGGGCTGGACGAAGGACCCCTGGGGCGGAGAGGTCGAGGACGGCAAAATCTTCGGCCGCGGCACTGCGGACGACAAGGGCTGCGGCGTGCTCTCGCTTTACGCCATGAAGGCGGTCAGGGAGGCGGGCATACCCCTTAAGGACGGCGTGCGCCTGATACTCGGCTGCGACGAGGAGACCGGCATGACCGACATGGTGCACTACGCCTCCAAAATCAAAATGCCGGATTACGGCTTCAGTCCCGACGCGGAGTTCCCCGTAATCAACATAGAAAAGGGTCATCTTTACATTAGGCTCGAAGGCCGCGCAGGCGATGAACCCGGCGACATAGCCGTTCAAGAGCTCAACGCGGGCGAGCGCGCAAACGTCGTGCCCGGCACGGCTTACGCCCTGCTTAAGGTAAAGGACAGATCGGCGTTCGAAAAGAAGCTCAGCGCCATCGCCACTGAGACCGGCTTTGACCTGAAAACAGAGGACACGGGCGAAAGTATAAAACTGATCGCAACGGGCCTTGGCAGCCACGCCTCCATGCCTCAGCTGGGCAAAAACGCGGCGGGCATGCTGCTTATAGCACTCGACAGGCTCGAAATCGGCGGTCAGATGGGCAAAATGATAAAAGCCGTGGCCGAAAAGATAGGCATCGAATACGACGGCGCAAAGCTCGGCATCGCCTGCAAGGACGAGCAGAGCGGCGTACTCACCTGCAACATTGGCATACTTCGCGGCGACGAAAGCTTTATCAGCATAGTGCTCGACATACGCGCCCCTATAAGCGCAGACTGCAGCGCGCTTTGCGGCAGCGCGGTAATGGCGCTTAAAGGCTCGGGAGTAGGCGTAAGCCTGATGAGCGCGAGCGAGCCCTACGTGGTCAGCGCCGACCATCCCGTGGTCAAGGGGCTGATTGATGCCTACACCGAGGTCACTGGGCAGCAGGGCTACGCCTTTGCGATAGGCGGCGGCACCTACTCCCGCATGATGCCCAACACCGTGGCCTTCGGCCCCAACTTCCCCGGCGACACGGACATGTGCCACATGCCCGACGAATACATGGACATAGAAAAAATGATGAAGGCCGCCAAAATCTACGCCCTCGCCATCGCAAAGCTGGCGGGCGCGGAAGAATGACGGGCGGGTAAGGAGCGTAATATGAATAAATCGATCGCCATAGACGGACCCAGCGGCGCGGGCAAGAGCAGCGTGGCCGTGGAAGCGGCGCGCAGGCTCGGCGGCCATTATCTCGACACCGGCGCGATGTACAGAGCCATGGGGCTTTACATGCTCGAGCAGGGCGCAAACCTCGAGGACACGGCGCAGATGGACGCGCTGAGCGAAAACGCGAACGTCGACGTGAAATACGATGCCGACGGCAACCAGCTCACCTTCTTAAACGGCGAGGACGTGACCGACAGGCTCAGGACGCCCGAGGTCTCCATGGCGGCCAGCGCCGTCAGCAAGGGCGCGGCGGTCAGGCAGAAGCTGGTCAGGCGCCAGAAGGAGCTGGCAAACGAAATGTTCCTCGTGTGCGACGGCCGCGACATAGGCACCTGCGTAATCACCGACGCGGCGCTCAAGGTCTACCTTAACGCTACACCCGAGGAGCGCGCCCGCCGCCGCTTCAACGAAATGGAGGACAAGTCCATGGGCTTTGAGGCGGTGCTGAAGGATATAAACCTAAGGGATTACAACGACACTCACCGCGCCATCTCCCCGCTCAGAAAGGCGGAGGATGCCGTGGAGATAGACACCACCCATCTGAGCCTCGAGCAGGTCGTGGGCGAAGTGATGCGCCTGTACCTCGAGCGCGTGCAGTAAGGCGGGTGACGGGCGGTGGTCAATCAGTTTTTCAGGCGCTTCTCGTGGCTGTACTGCAAGCTCTTCCATCCGGTCACCGTGTCGGGTAAGGAGAACCTGCCCACTGACGCGCCTTTCCTCATGGCGGTCAACCATCAGAGCGCGCGCGACCCGATCATACTTGCCTCCTTCATGAGCTGGGATACCACGGCCATGGCAAAAAAGGAGCTGTTCGATTTCTGGCTCACCGGCTGGATAATGCGCGGCGTGAACGCGATACCCGTCGAAAGGGAGAGCGGCGACATGAACAGCATGCGCGAGTGCTTAAAGCACCTGAAGGCCGGTCACCCTCTCGTGATTTTCCCCGAGGGACACCGCTTTCACGACGGCAGGCTGCACGAGATAAAGACCGGCACGGCGTTTATCGCCCTGAGGGCAAACGTGCCGCTTATCCCCGCGCGCATACACACAAGCTACCGCCCCTTCGCAAAGGTCGAAGTGAACATTGGCGCGCCCATAGCCCCGAGCGCCCTCAGCGGCAGCGAAGCCCTGAACGACGTAACAAAGCGCCTTACCGAGGCCTTGGAAGCCCTTTAGAGGCATAATACAAAGCAAATCTGCATGCCATCACCGTAATGAGCTGCATTAAAAAATGGTTCACGCACGCACGACATCATACAAATAACGCAGATGCCCCTAGCCGCCGTATCGCACCGGCAGCAAGGGGCGTTTTTTGCATAAGTATTTAACATAAAAAAATCCTGCCCGGCTATGCCGCCTCGCGAGGCTTAATCTCTCCCTTTGGCGCGAACAGCTCTCATTGCTTTGGATATGATGCCATGTTCTTCTCATT
>JAFPYA010000265.1 GCA_017412445.1 Clostridia bacterium | reverse complement strand
GAATGTAGAGTATCTCGCCGCCCACAGGCGTCCAGGCAAGTCCGGTCACTATGCCGGCTCTGCCGCTCTCCCCCACGCGCTTGCTATGCATGGGATGAGCATCGAGCAGCTCCTCGAGCGCGTCCGCGGTCACTTCTATTTCTGCTTCCGTGTTGTCCACCAGCTGCACGGCGGCGCTGCGGCAAAGCTGGTCTATGCGCTTCTTTAGACCTCTCACGCCGCCCTCGCGGGTGTAGTCGGAAATGATCCTTTCAAGTGCTTCGTCGGTCACTTTCAGCGAGCCTTCGGGCAGCCCCACAGCGTCCATGGCCTTGGGCAAAAGATGTTTTAACGCGATCTCCTTCTTCTCTATTGGCGTGTAGCCTCTGAACTGTATTACCTCCATGCGGTTGAGCAGCGGCTCCGGTATAGTGTCCAGCGTGTTCGCGGTGCAGATGAACAGTACGTCACTCAGATCGAACGGCACGTTCAGATAGTGGTCGGTGAACGAGAAGTTCTGTTCGGGGTCGAGCACCTCAAGCAGCGCGCTCGCCGGGTCGCCGTTGTAAGAGCGGCTGAGCTTGTCCACCTCGTCCAGCACCATCACCGGGTTTGATACGCCCGCCTTGTTTATGCCGTCGATTATGCGGCCGGGCATTGAGCCGATGTAAGTGCGCCTGTGGCCGCGTATATCGGCTTCGTCGCGCACGCCGCCCAGCGACACGCGCACATATTTTCTGCCCAAGGCCCTGGCGATGCTCGCGCCTATGCTGGTTTTGCCCGTGCCCGGCGCGCCTACAAAGCAGAGTATCGAGCCGCTCTGAACGCCCTTCAGCCGCATCACCGCTATCTGCTGCAGTATTCGCTTTTTGACCTGCTCGAGCCCCGAGTGATCCGCATCGAGTACCTCGCGGGCGTAATCCAAGGTCAGATTTTGCGAGGGCGTCTTTTTCCACGGCAGCCCCGTAAGCAGATCGAGCCAGTCGGTCAGCATGCCGCTTTCGGGGCTGTTGCCGCCGTCCTCCTTGAGGCGTCTCAGCACCTTGCGGCCTTCCTTGAGGGCAGCCTCGTTCATGCCCGCTTCCTCGAGCTTGAGTTCGAGGCGGCGCAGCTCGCTCACGTTCTCCGGGTGCATCTCGTCCAGCTCCTTTTGCAGGTAGGCGATCTGCTTTTTGATGGCGTTTTCGCGGTAGAGCTTCTGGTTGTCCTCCTGCTGGGCGCTTTGAGCCGCAGACTGCACATCAGCTATCTCTATGCCCTCTCTCAGCAGCTTTTCGACGAGCTCAAAGCGCCTTTGACGCGAGTCTTCGCCGAGGATAGCGAAGAATTCCTCGCTCGTATAGCTTATCCAAGGGCTCATCGCCGCGGCAATAGTCCACACGTTGTCCCAATTCGCCGCGTAGGAGCGCATTATCGCCTCCCACTGGCTGCCCTCCGAAAAGGCAGTTATGCGGCCTTTTATGTCCTTTGCGGCGCTTGCCGCAGCATCCTCGTTCAAGTCCTCGATGTCGGCCTTGCGCGACAGCGTGACGCTTATGTTTTTGTCGCCCAGCACTATCGCCTCCTCGACATTCACGCGGTTCTGTATGCGTATGGACATAAAGCCGTTCATGTCCACGCCGGCAATAGCGCCCACCACGCCTATGTTGTAGAAGCTATCGCCGCTCAAGAGCTCGCGCGCCGTCTGTTCCTTTTGAAACAGCACCGTCACCTTGTCGCCGTTTATGGGCGTCCTGCCCGTCATTTCATGATACCAGCTTGTTTTAAGCCAAATCTTTGCGCCAGGCAGCGCCATGATATGAAATAAAGGTAAAACTGCCATATTCTTCCTCCGAAATTTGCCTTGACAATTGTCAATGTTTGCTATATAATACAGCAAAGCTTGACATTTGTCAAGGCTTATGGTATTATTTAATAAAGCTTGAAGAAATGTCATAACGCAAACAAATTGAGGTGCCAATTCAAATGTATTGCGGCAGCAACAAAACCGCCATAAGCTCTCAGCGTCAGATCGCCGATGCGCTTATGGAGCTAATGAGTGAAAAGCCCTACGAGCAGATAACCATAAGCGAGCTGTGCAAAAGCGCGGGCATAAGCAGGCAGACCTTCTACACGCTGTTTACCTCCCGTGAAAACGTGGTTGTGTACACGCTGCAGGAAAAATACTGCTATTCGCCAAACGAGGAGGCGCTTGTGCGCCCGCCCAAGGGCGCGTGCGAGGTCAGGATGCTGTGCCGTGGCTACAGCGAATACATACGCAAAAACCGCGATTTTTTGCGCACCTTAGTAAACAATCACATAGATTATCTGCTCTACGACAGCATATATGAGGCACTTGCCGACTGCGGCTGCTTTTTGAGCAAGGCCGACCCCAGAAAGCGAAAATACGCGGCGGGCTTCTACGCGGGCGGCATAAGCAGCGTGGCCAGATGCTACGTGGCGGACGAATGCGCCGCCTCCGGCGCGGAGCTTGAAGAGATGCTCTATACCCTCTTTACCGGCGCGCTGTTCTGAGATAAGCCTCTTAGGTTGTATATCTGCTGACAGTATAATCGTCCCCACGAGGCATTCGCAGGGCGATTTTTTACATCTTCTTTTGCTTTTCAGAGGGAACAAACTGACCCCCATATGCGTATAAACAAGTGCGGCGGCAAACAAGCACGCTCCGCGCCGCCCAATACATATGGAGCAATTGAGGAGAATATGATGAAAAGACTTATCGCGCTTATAATGGCCCTGACGGCCATATTTATGCTGTGCTCGGCATATGCCGAAGGTAACCAGACTGACGAACCGGATTTTGAGGGTGTCTGGATATACGAGAGAGCCGAAATGGTTATAATGCCCGACACCGAGGCGCAGGGCTACAGCGGCCGTGTATACACAGTGGAGATCTGGTGGGGCAGCAGCGCAAACGAAATGACCTACTGGTATTACCCCATGGCGACCTATGACGAGATTAGCGGCGGCCTCGTGTGCGAGGGGCTTGGAATCAGGGACGACATCACCCTCCACGAGGACAGTGACGAGGACATCGTAACCGTGTTTGAGGATGGCAGCGCGCTGTTTTACCTTGCCGATGACGGACGCCTGATGTGGAGGGATTATTACAGCTATCCCGATCAGGAAGACATAGCCTTTGAAAAGGCCGTGACCCCCTCCGAAGCGCCCTCAGCCGAGTCCTTTGTGTCGGGCTACTTTATGCCCGTAGCGTCCGCAGATGAGAGCGGCCTGTACGCCGCCGCTTACGCCGCCTGCAAGTTCGCCTCTGACAACGGCATGTGGTACATAGACTACGCGCCCTTCCGTTCAAATATGCTGAGCGGCTGGGAGAGCCTTGACGACGAAACGAGAGCCGCCTTCGACAAAAGCTTCATGGAGATAGTGCTGCTCATGGACAAGTGCACCGCCGATTGGGAAGCCAACCGTGCTCTGTTCGAGGAAGCGGGGCTCGCCGACGCGATGGACGCATACATGTTTGACCCTCTGGGTATAGAGGCCTGGAACGTGCTAAAGGCCCACACGTTCACGATGGGCAACAGCGAGGAATAAGCCCCGATATCAAGCAAAAAGCCGCAACGAATGCTGCGGCTTTCAGAGCATCAACAAAGTTACCCTTAAAATTCGGGCATGAAAAATGGTGAGAAAACGCTCTCTGTGATCCGTTTTCAAAAACTCGTTTGAGTTTTATCTCATCTTGTGTATCTAAAAATCGCTCAGAATCGAAGTTTTTGAAAAGCCTATTTTTGGTGTTTTCAAAACAGGGGGTTTGTTGACAGTCTGAAGCGCATGCGGAAAATACCCGCATGCGCTTTAACTATGCTAAAAGGCGGAGAAGATTTGCGCCCGCGCCATCAAGGTAGCGTGACTAAATGCGAATCGTATCGTTTTATCCGAAATGATAAGCCGAATTTTCCGTAAAATAACTTTACAAAATCACTTGAAACAGATATAATATAAAGGCTAACGGAGGATACAGTATGATAGACGTTTCCGGTGCGCTGAAAAATCCCGGCAGCATGTTCCCGTTTACCGAGCAGGTAAGCTTTGAACCCGTGACCATGATGGGCGAGGAGATCGCCTTTCGGGATGCGGTGCTGGAGGGCGAGCTTTTCGGTGCGGAGGAGACGGTCTCCATCGATGCCCGCCTGAAAGTGACCGTGCAGGCCCACTGCGCAAGGTGCCTTGAGAGCGTGGAGTACCCCATGGACATACAGGTGGAGGCGGTGTTCAGCCGCGAGCCGGGGGAGGACGAGTTCCCCATCACCGGCCACACCATCGACGGAGGCGAAGCTGCCCGAAGCGAGATGATCGGCGCAATGCCCATGCGGTTTTTGTGCAGGGAGGATTGTTTGGGGCTGTGTCCTGTGTGCGGAAAAAACCGCAACAAGAGCCTATGCACGTGCCTTGAGGGTGCGGTCAGGCCAAACCCGTTTTCGGCACTTCTAAATTTACTCAATGACCAGAACAATAAGGAGGTGTGATCATGGCAACACCCAAAGGAAAAGTTTCAAAGGCGCGCAAGCATTCCCGCCGCTCCGCCCACTGGAAGCTGTCCATGCCCGGCATCGTGGCGTGCCCCAAGTGCGGAAAAATGAAGCTCGCTCACCGCGTGTGCAAGGCCTGCGGCTACTACGATGGCCAGGAGGTCATCAAGGTCGAGGAAGCGAACTGAGTTTGACAGTTACACATTATGCCCGTTGACAGGCGCGAAAGCGCCGCGTTGCGGGTATTTTTGTTTTGGAGGGAACATGAACAGGGACTTCTTTGAAGGCATTCGCACCTGCTTTCAGGACAGGGCGGATTACGACCCTGCCTACACGCCCAAAGCGGATATGGCGCTGGTGTACGGCGTCGACGCCGACATGCCCCGCCGCCTTGCCGCCTATAGAAACGCGGGCTACCGCTGCGCGGTGATGCTGGGCATAGTCTGGGGCGACTACAGCGACTATTACGCGGGCGGAAAGCACGACGACGAAATACAGACTGCCCGCAGCGGCAAAAAGCTGTATCACGGGCCGAATGTGCCGTATACCGTGCCCACAAGGGAGTTTTGCGATTATATAACAGGAAGGCTCAAGCCCGCCGTGGACGCAGGCGCCGAGGGCGTGGTGATAGAGGAGCCGGAATTGTACGGCGAGGCCGGGTACAGCGAGGCGTTCAAGCGCGAGTGGGAAAGCGAGTACGGCGAGAGATTCATGCCTCAGCACGCCTCCGTAGAAGCCATGGAGCGCTCGAGCCGGCTCAAAAAGAAGCTGCTTATACGCGCCGTGCAGAGCGTGGCGCGCGGCATAAAGGCCTACGCGAAAGCGCAAAACAAGGCGTTTTTCGTGACTGTCGCCGTGCACAGCCCCATTAACTACGCGCAGTGGGGCATCGTTTCGCCTGTGTCGGAGTACGCCGCGCTGCCCGAGACCGACGCGCTCATCGCGCAGGTGTGGACGGGCACGTCCCGCACGGCGCAGGCACTTAAATGCAAGGTGGGCGAGAGGGTGTTTGAAAACGCGTACCTCGAGTACGCCGCGCTGATGGCCGCGGCGGGCGATAAGCCGGTGTTTTTGCTCAGCGACCCCATCGAGGACAGCCCGGCGCACGGCTGGGAAATGTACGAAAGGGGCTACAGGGACACGCTCACGGCGTCGCTTTTGCAGCCGGGCGCGATGAGGTTTGAAATCTGTCCGTGGCCCAAGCGGGTGTTCACGGGCAGATATCCGCGCTTCAGACCGGGCATAGACATTAAGGGCGACGACATTTCGAACGACGTTTCAAAGCCAATACCGGAAGACTACGCCGGGACGCTTGCGGGCGCGTTTGAGATGCTGAGAAGCATGCCTGAGGAAGCGGGTGAATTCCAAACCGAGGGCGCGGCCATGTTCATCTCGGACACATGGATTGACTGCCGCCCGCTGCCGGACAACATACCCTGCGACCGCGAGTATGAAGGCAGGCTGTTCAGGCACCTGACAGATTTACGAAGCGAAGTTCCCGGCGCGGCTCAAAAGTGCGATGAGCTGCTTGTGCATGCCGCGGACACGCCCGCAAAGCTCTCCGCGTTCAGAGAAAGCACCATGTTTCCGGAATTCTTTGCGTTGGCGCTGCCGCTCGTGGTGCGCGGCGTGCCGCTCAAATTCGTTTACACTTCAAGCGTTGCAAGGCAGGGGCGCCTGCCTGCGGGCATAAAAACCGCGCTCCTGAGCTGGGATTTCATGAAGAGCGAGTCGCCCCGCGTGAACGAGGCGATAGCCGATTGGGTGAAAAACGGCGGCAGGATCACGCTGGTAAGCGACCTTGCGGACGACGGCTATCTTAAGGCCATGGGACGCGATAAGGCGAGAGACGAGCTGCTGGGCCTGCTGAACGTTCCCGCAAAAGAGGGCATATACGATGTGGGCTCAGGCAGTATCACCGTCAAAAGCCGCTGCCTCGCCAAAATGTGTCTGAGCCGGGAGGATGAAGATCTGCTGCCTGAAATCGGGAGCAACGGCGGCTACATCCTAAGGCGCGGCGGGTATGTGATTGCCGCCGCAACGCAGCAAACTATCGGGCTCTCCGGCAGCTATACCGACATGCTGTCGCCCGGGCGCGCCATGCTTCAAAATCCAGTTCTTCGCCCCGGCGAACGCGCGATACTGAGGGAGCTTGCGCCTTCGGGCGATTGAGAATTGACTGAATCATAGATAAAACCACACAGGCGGTTCAAATATGAAAACGTTTATTATCGGCGACGTGCACGGCTGCGCAAAGGCGCTTAACAGGCTGATTGACAAGCTGCAGCCGGACAGCGCTGAGGACAGGCTGATATTTTTAGGAGATTTGTTCGACAGGGGGCCGAATTCATACGAGGTGCTTCAGACTGTCAAGGCGCTTTACCGCGCATACAGGGAGCGCTTCGTGCTTTTGCGCGGCAACCATGAGGACTATCTGCTTCAGGAAAAGCTCAGCTTCATGCAGCGCATCGTCTGGGAGCGGGTCGGCAGAAGCGCGACCGTTTCTTCATTCAAAAAGCACGGCAAAGCCATGGAGGACAGCCGACCCTGGCTCAAAAAGCACTGCCTGATGTACTTTATAGGCGAAAATTTCCAGTGCGCCCACGCAGGCATACTCACCGAGCCCATAGAGGTAAACGACGCTCATACGCTCTTGCACGACCACGACATCGTATTGCAAAACCGCTACCGCGGCCGCCTGACCGTGACCGGCCACATCGCCCTGCACAGCGCCAAGTGGTTCGCGGGCGACGGCAAGACCGTGCAGAGCATGGAATACAGCCAGTGGCTGGAGCTGCCTAAAAACGGCATACTGTGCATAGACACCGGCTGCGGCAAGGGCGGCCGACTGACCGGCATGATAATCGACGAAGGCGCGTGCAGGCTCGAAAGCGTACCTGAGGAATAAAGCTGAAAAGAAGCAAAATGAAGCGGGCGGCAGATTGCCGCCCGCGTGCGTTTTTCAGAGCCGAGTCATTCGGCGACTGCCGCAGTGCTAATATCGATTATCGTGTACTCCGCGATGCAACCCGTCTTAAACGGGATGGACCAGTTGCTTATGCCGCTGTTGACTATAAAGAGCGTATTCTGCCTTTGACTCAGGCCGTAAAACTCGTCGTTTGAGCCCATGAGCAGGCCGATGTAGCCCAGAGGGAAGAGCTGGCCGCCGTGGGTGTGGCCGCACAGCACGAGGTCGGCGCCAGCCGCGGCCTCGGCGTCGTAGTCGTTGGGCTCGTGGTCGAGCACGAGTATGTAGCTGTCAGGCCTCGCGTCCTTTATCAGGTCGGCGGCGCTCTTTCTGCCCGCGCCGAACATGGCGGCGGACCTGTCCTCCCTGCCCACTACAGTCAGGTTAAGCTCCTCGATGTACACGCTTTCGTCCCTCAGTATCGTCACGCCGTGGCCTTCGAGGTTCGCTATGAGCTCCCTTTCGCTGTATTCGCGGTAGTTGTAGTAGCCGCGGTCGTGGTTGCCGAAAATCCAGTAGACCGGTGCGTCGAATATCTCAAGCGCCTCGCCGCACAGCAGCATGTCCTCAAGCGTGGTCTCGTCGTCCACGTAGTCGCCGGTGATTACCACTATGTCGGGATTTGTCTCGTTTATCTCGCGCATGTAGTCTGCAAATTCCGCGCCGTGGAACGTAGCGCCCACGTGGGAATCGCTTATCTGCGCTATGCGGATATGTCCCGCGCCCAGCTGCTTGTCTGTTTCAAGCGCGTAATCGGTTCTCACCACGTGATGCGCCGAATACCAGCCGTAGCCGAGGTATAAGGCGGTCAGCGCCAGCGCGAGCGCGCCCTGCCAGTATACGCGTTTGCCGCGCACGAACCTGCCGTGGATTATGCGCCCGATAAGGTCGCAGATAAGCCAGGAGAGGATCAGGTGGATGAGCATTATCGCCGCGTTGAACGGCAGGAAGGACACGTCCCTGAGCACTAAAAGTATAATTCCCGCGACGGCGAGCACGCACAAAAACGGAATGACTGTTCCAAGCGCCCTGTGTTTCAGGCTGAGCCGGTACACAAACCTGAAGCGCCTGAATCGGAAAAACAAATACAGAAGCCCGAGCGCGGATAAAACGCCCATCACTACAAACAAAAGCGACCAGAGATTCATTTAATCCTCCCTAAAGCAAAGCGTGAATACATTTAAGGCAGTCGGCCTATGCCGGCTGCCTTATAACGGTTTAGAATTAAGCGTTCTTCCACTCCTCGGCCTTGGCCGCGCTCATGCGCTTGATGGTCTCGGTGGGGTAGATGCTGTTTTCGCCGCCCTTGCCGTAGAGGAAGAGCTTGCCGTCCTTGGTCTCGTACAGATCCTCTTCGTAGCCGGCGGGATCGCCAAACTCGCCTGAGGTCTTCTTCATAATGAGCTTTGAGGCCTCGGTATCGTATTCAACCTTGCAAATAATCTTTTTCATATAGTGTCTTGTCCTTTCCTGTGTCGGCTTAACCGGCCATGTCCGGCGCGCCGGAGCCAAATTCTTTTGTTCCCTTTGGAACGCTGAAATTTTAGCATTGCTATATGAATATTCGGGTGGTATTGTGTTGATTATTTGCAAACTTGAGCTTTCAAGACCGTTTTTTGAACACATTTTACGCGTTTTTAGCGTTTTGAGAGCTTAAAACGTCATATATGCGCCGCCCTTGACCTCCACGATTTCGTTGTTAACGCTCAGCCACACGCTCCTGTAATTGGGGTTATGCACATGCTTTAAGTCCGAGGTGAATATCAGGCGTCTGAAGGCGTCCTCGTCCTCGGCTATTTCTATGTTGGTGGCGTACCAGATGTCGTCTTTGAATGCCATCTTTTTGCAGAAGTCCTCCATCAGTTGCCAGTTGCCGTCGTCGTTGAATTCGTAGGAGTGGCCCCAGACGTACATGAGGTAGAGGTACTGCTTTTTGAAAAGGGCATTGAACTGGTCGCCCAGATTCAGAAGGTCGCGCTTGTGATGGCAGGTGGGGTTCCACGCCATGTAGTCGGTGGGCATCGCAAAGCCCATAGTGGAGGTGACCGTGCGGGCGTACCTTATGCCGGCGTAGGGCAGAAGCGCCATGATTTCGGGCGAGAACGAGCCGTTGGGGTAGGCGAGTCCACGCACGGGATAGCCCACCATCTCCTCGAGCAGCCGCCTATCCTCCATCACCTGCTGAACCACGCCCGGAGCAGGGCAGCGCGCTATGGTGGGATGGGTGTAGGTGTGACCGGCGACCTCGTGCCCCTTGTAGAGGGTTCTTACCTCGTCGGGCTGTATGCGGTTTTCGTCGGTGGGCATTATGCCGCTGTTTAAGTTAAACGTGCCCTTCATGCCGTTGCGGTTGAATATGTCGACAAGCTGCCTGTCGTATATCTTGCCGTCATCGTAGCTGAACGTGAGAGCCTTGAATTTTCCGCCCGGAAAGCAATGGTAAATGGTGTTCATGCGTTCCTCCTTAAGACATGTTTATACTGATGTACAGATTATACTCCCGCGCGCCGCTTCTTACAAGGCGTATAAGGCAAATTTTACGCCGTCGGCGCGCGGGATGTTAAATTATGCTCAGCCAATATATTGTTATGAATTATTACAAAAATATTATTGAAAAATTACTCGTTTTGATATATAATTTATACGAATAGCTATAGACATGAACTCTGAAAGGGAGGCAGACCATGAGAATTCGCGTCACAGGGCGCTTTTATCTGGTGCTGGTGCTGATAATTCTCCTGTTCGTGTTTTTGTTCAGAGACTCGCTGTTTGCCACGAGCGAAGTGACCACGGTTTACGATGGCAGCGCTTCGGACGTAAGAAAAGTGCAGTGCGTGATAGTGCGCGACGAAACGGCGGTCACGCGCGGCACGCAGGTGGATCTGATTGAGTACGCGGCGGAGGAATGCTCCACTGTAAAAGAGGGCGACGTGGTGGCCTACGTGTACACCTCGGCCTACGCCGAAAAGCTTATAAACAGCTTGAACACGACCAGAAAAAACATACAGAGCTATCACAAAATCGTACTGGGCAACGAGCTGGATTCCACGCTGAACGAACTGAACCTTACAGTTGGTCAGAGGGCGCTGGAACTCAAGGCGCAAATACGCGGCGACGTGCGCGGCAATTTGCTATCAGCCGTGAACAACCTTGAAACCGCCATGGAGGACAGGCGCACGTACATGCGCTCAAGCCAGATGTCTGACGCCCGCCTGGTAAAATTCTACGACGACGAAACCCAGAACCAAAACGCCATTTCATCCTGGCAGACGCCCAAGCTCGCGCCGAAGGACGGGCTGCTCAGCTTCTACCTGGACGGCTACGAGCAGGCGCTCAACGCCGGCACGGTGAACGACCTGACCATAGACGACATGCGAAGGGTGCTCGCGGGCGAGTCTCTCGGTGAGGCGGCAAAAACCATAAAGGACGGGAGCATTTTCAGAGTAATCGACCAGAACCACTGGTACATAGTGCTTATCAGCCGGGATTCAGACTGGAACCCCACACTGGATACAAAGTACTCCTTCATAGTGGACGGCTACGATGAGCTGAGCTACGAGGGCACGGTCATAAGGGTGCCCAAGGAGGGCTCGACGGTAATGGCGGTGCTGGAGGTAAATCAGCCTATTGGCTCGCTCCTCTACGCCCGCACGGGCAGCGTGTCGATAGGCGCGGATATGTCGGGCCTCATAGTGAGTAAAAAGGCTGTGGACACGCAGAGCGGCCAAAAGGGCGTGTGGAAATACGACGTCCCGGGCGGCACGTTCATAGCCGTAGATGTGCTCATGGACAGAGGCGACGGCTACGTGCTCATAATGCCTCTCACCGACGGCGTGCTCTCATCCGGCGACCAGATACTCATCAAATAGCACATGGGGGAAACTGTACCGATGGCAAAGTGGAACGGCTTTACAGATCTTCTGCAAAAGCTGAAATTCATTCGCATAGAACAAGACGACGAAGTTGAGCAGGCTCAGTCCGCGCCGCGCAGAACTCAGGTGAGCAATGTGCCAAGCGTCTACGAAAGCACATACGCCCGCTCGCGGGGCGAAACGGCCGGCGCAAGAAACGGCGGCGTGCGCCCCAACCGCTCAAGGCCTCAGGGCCAAAGGAGCGCTAAGAGTGAACACAGCGCAAACGCGCCCGTAGCCCGCCCCGACACTGTGGTGTACTATATCTCGTCGCTGAGCGAATGCTCCGTGGTGATAAAGGACATAATCGCGGGCGTGTCGGCGGTCATAAACTTTGACGGCACCGACGACCGCACGAGCCAGCGCATAATTGACACGCTGGCGGGCGCGGCGTTCGCTCTCAACGCAAAGGTGCGCAAAATAACCGAGAATACCTATCTTATTGCGCCCAAAAACGTCAATGTGAATATGTCAAGGCACATAGAAAGGAGATATTGATCATGATATACATGGGACTCAGGTTTGGCTTAAGCACCATACCGCGTATTTTGATGCTGATTATCTCGCTTTATGAATTGGTTATCGTGCTCAGGGTGATAATGAACCTGCTGTACAGGGCGGGCATAATAGTGCAGCGTAACGGCTTTACGGAGTTTCTTCACGTCGTCACGGAACCTGTGCTGCGCCCAATCCGTCAGACGATTATGAGGCTTACGGGCTTTTCGAGCATAGATCTGTCGCCCGCCGTCGCCATTATCATAGGCGAACTGCTGCAGTGGCTTATAAACATCATATTCTGAAAAATAAATCAAGTCTGCGGTAAAGCCGCGAAAGGAAGGAAAGTATGGCTATAACGGTAAAGGAAATTCGCGAGAAGGATTTCGCAGTGGAAATGCGCGGCTACAGCCGTGACGAGGTGGACGATTTCCTGGACGCGCTGGCTGATCAGACCGAGGAGCTGGCCGAGGAAAACGAGAAGCAGCAGAGCGAGATCGAAAATCTGAACAAGCAGATCGCGGAGCTCAAAAAGCAGCTCGGCGAAGCCAAGGACGCCGCCGCCAAGGCCGAGGAGACCGCCCTTGCCGCGCAGAACGCGCCCGCAGTGGGGGAGGAGAAGGGACCCACCTTCAACGAGCCCAGCTACTTCAAGAATCTGGAGACCACGCTCAGGGAGACGCTCATCACCGCTCAGCGCATCGCCGATGAAACCATAGACGACGCCAAGAAGCAGGCCGCCCGCATAGTCAGCGAGGCCGAGGAGCAGGCGCGCCGTCAGGAGGAGCAGAGCCAGATCAAGCTGGAGCAGGCCAGAAGCGATTACGAGCAGATAAGGAACGCGGGCGAGGAGTATCACAAGTCCTTCAGCGACCTCGTGGAAAAGCAGCTGCAGCTGCTCAAGGACAGCGCCCTGAACAGCGGCAACTGACGCTCAAATGCCTCAAAAACAAGCCGGGCAGCCCGAGGGCGCTACGGCTGTTTTTGAGTATTGTAAAATCATGTTCAGAAGCAAACAATTCATCGCCTGCCTGTGCCTGATCGCCGCTTTGGTTTTTGCCATAGGTGTGGCGGACGAGGTCTGCCTCAGAGCCTCGGATGGGGGCAGGGTCACGCTTATAAAAGGCTTGATCGGCCTTCAGCAGACGCGAAACACGGGCGCGGCGTTTGGCATATTTAGCGGACACAAGGGGCTTGCCGCCTTGGTCAGCGGCGCGGCGCTCGCTGCGATGCTGGCTTTTATGCTGCTTGGCCGCATGAGCCTGCCTGCGCGTCTGGGGCTTGCCGCGGCGCTTACAGGCGGCGCGTACAACCTTGTGGAGCGGTTTTCTGCGGGCGGCGTCACCGATTATTTTGAATTGGAATTCATGCGTTTTCCGCTGTTCAACTGCGCGGACGTGTGCGTGTGCGCGGGTCTAATGCTGTTTGCCGTATGCTACCTCCTTGAAGGGCGCGGGCAGCGCGAATAGCCGAAGACTTTTTTCGGAGAAGGAATTATGACATTTACATCGCCGGGCGCGCTGCGTCTGGACGTGTTTGTGAGTGAGCAATGCCTCATCACACGTTCGAGAGCCGCAAGCATAATAAAGGACGGCTGCGTGTGCGTAAACGGCACCGCTCAGACGAAGGCGGGCTTTGCTCTCAAAGGCGGCGACTACGTGGACGTAACGCTGCCCGAAGTCGCGCACAGCGAAATACTGCCTCTGGACATACCGCTTAAAATCGTATACGAGGACGCCTGCATGTCCGTTGTGTACAAGCCCTCCGGCATGGTGGTGCATCCCGCGGCGGGCAACCGCGACGGCACGATGGTGAATGCGCTTTTGTACCGGCTGGACGACTTAAGCGGCATAGGGGGCGTGGAACGTCCGGGCGTGGTGCACAGGATAGACAAGGATACAAGCGGCCTTCTGCTCGTGGCCAAGACCGACAAGGCGCACCTGTCCCTGTCGACCCAGATCGCCGAGCACAGTGTGGACAGAGCCTACAAGGCGATAGTAATTGGCCATTTTAAGCAGAGCGAGGGCACAGTGGATGCGCCCATAGGCCGCCATCCCACAGACAGGAAGAAAATGGCGATAGTGCCAAGCGGCAAGCGCGCCCTGACCGCGTGGCGCGTGCTTGAGGAGCTGAAGGGCGCATCGCTCGTGGAATGCGTGCTGTCGACAGGCCGTACCCACCAGATCAGGGTGCACATGGCGTCGCTGGGGCATCCGGTGCTGGGCGACCCCGTGTACGGGCCGAAGAAGAGCCCGTACCCCGTCGAGGGCGGCCAATTGCTGCACGCGGGCAGGATAGGCTTCACCCATCCTGAAACCGGCGAGCGCATGACCTTTGAGGCGAAGCCCGAGGCGCGCTTCACAATGTGGTACAACAAGCTGAAACTTTGATTTTCTTGTAAGGAATTATCGGTTATGGCTAAATCGAAAACCGTGTTTGTCTGCTCCGAGTGCGGCTATTCCACCGCCAAGTGGCTGGGCAAATGCCCTGATTGCGGCAAATGGAACACGCTTATTGAGGAGACGGTCGCGCCCGAACCCGAGGCGGCCAAGCTCAAGCGCGCGCCCGGCGCGGGCGCAAAGGCGATGCCCATAAATCAGGTGCCGGACGAGGCGGCAACGCGCCTCGATGCGGGCATAGGCGAGCTCAACCGCGTGCTTGGCGGCGGCATAGTCGAGGGCAGCATGGTGCTCGTGGGCGGCGACCCCGGCATAGGAAAAAGTACCCTTCTGACCCAGCTCAGCGCTAACCTTTCGCGCGACGGGCACAGGGTGCTCTATATAAGCGGCGAAGAATCGGCGAGGCAGATAAAGCTCAGAGCTAACCGTCTGGGCGCGTCCGCGAGCGGCTTTTGGGTGCTCAGCGAAACGGACCTCACCATCATAGAGGACAGGATAGAGCAGGTTAAACCTGAAGTGG
>JAFPYA010000264.1 GCA_017412445.1 Clostridia bacterium | reverse complement strand
AAGTCCACGCCCCACTCTGCAAACGTTTTGGCGTCCAGAAACTCGTGGTCGAAGGAGCCGGGGTAGTCCGCGCAGGTGCGCTGTCCCGCGCAGGAGTACATGCCCATCTTGAGCCCCCTGGAGTGCACGTAATCCGAGAGCGCCTTCATGCCCTCGGGGAACTTCACGGGGTCGGGCACGATGCGTTTGGTTTCGGGGTCGCGTGTCTTTAAGCTCCAGCAGTCGTCTATCACCACGTAGGTGTAGCCGGCGTCCTTGAGTCCCTTTTCGATAAAGGCGTCCGCGCTTTCGCGCACAAGCTTATCGCTTATGGAGCCTCCGAAGGTGTTCCATGTGTTCCAGCCCATGGGCGGTGTATTTACGAGCATGTTCATCATCCTTTCGCCTGTTTTTTTTATGCTTATTATACTAAAATATTCGCGTTTAGGCAAGATATTATTTCACTTATTTGATTGCCTCATGCTTTTAACCTTGGCGTGATTTACATTTGCGCGACTTTGTGGTTTAATGATACGGTACACTGGCAAAATATTTGAATGCGGAAAACAAACATGCCCGGCAGGAAGAAAAAACAGCATACGGTCGAGGAGTGGGAGCTCTGGGACCCCAACGCCCCGGAGGACGAAGCAGGCGAGCAGGCTCAGGAAAGCGCGCCCGATATTGACGCGCCCAAAAATAAGCTGAAAGAGGCGAAAAAGGCCGAAAAGGCGGCAAAGCGCGCAAAGAAAGAAGAAGCGCCTCAGGACAGCGAGGCGCGCGGCGAAGCCTACCCCGAGGAGTCAGGCGCGAAGCACGCCGGGGAAGAATATACTCAGGACGAATACATAAACGGGGAATACACCGAAGAAGAGTATTCTGAGGACGAATACGCCGAAGAAGAGTACCCCGAAGAGGTGCCTTCGGACGAAGAATACCCCGAGGCCGAAGAGATAAGCGAGGAGCAGGAAGCCCCCGCAAAAAACAAAAAGAAGTCCAAGGCCTTAAAGAAAAAAGCCAAAAAGAAGAAAAAAGAAAGGCCTCAGGAGGACGAGGAAGACGACAGCGACGAGCCTGTAAAGCTCATAGACCTCGTGCCCAAGGCGCTTTTGCCCAAGCGCTTCAAGCTCAGCGAAAAGGAGCTCAAGGCCGAAAAAAAGCGCAAGGCCAAGCGCAAAAAGCAGGAGGCCGAGTTTAAAAAAGCCCGAAAGCAGCTGCAAAAGCGGCGCAAGGCGGCCAAAAAGGCCATGGCCAGGCGCGACAAGGGCAAAAAGCAGAGCCCCGACAAGCCCAGACAGCGCCGCGGCTTCTTCAGAAGCCTGTGGGCGATATTCGACTGGTTCTACGTAAAGACTACCAACCCCGAAGAAAAGGAAAACCGCTTAAAGCCCAAAATCTTCGGGCGCACGCTCACCTACACCGGCTTTATGGTGCTGATGGCGCTTTTGATAGTTGTGGTATTTCTCGTGCTCAACAACCGCACCGTGGGCGTCGAGCGGGAGCAGATAATAGTAACCGGCTTAAGCGACGATTTCAAGGGCTACAACATACTCGTGATCAGCGACTTAAACGGCAAAACCTTCGGCGAGGATCAGGGCACGCTGCAGCGCCTGCTGAGCAGCGAAAGCTATTCGCTGGTGCTGATGCTGGGCGACATGGTGGGCTCGGGCGGCGACACCGAGGCGTTCTACGACCTCATCGACCTGTTCACATCCCAGCGCAAGCCCGTATACTTCATCGCGGGCGACAGCGATCCCGCCCCACTGTTGGACACGCCGCGCGCGGCGGGAGAAGGCCGTACGTGGCGCGAAATGGTGCTTTCGGACTGGGTGCTGGGCGCGATTGAGCACGGCGCGACCTACGTGGACTGCCCCATGAGCATAACGCGCGGCTCCACAAGGCTGTGGCTGGTGCCAGACAACTTTCTCAATCTGAACGTAGGCGACGCCCTTAACGAATACAAGGACGTGTACGCGCAGGAGCAGGACGCCTACCTCGTGGGCGTTGAAGCGGCGAAGCTCACGCTGCCGCTCACCTACTACAGGCGCAACTTACTCGACAAGACCCGCGACTTAATAGTCAACAGCGTAAGGGACGGCGACATAATAGTGATGCTCTCCCACGAGGTGCCAAGCGACAGCCAATTGAACGTGGCGCAGAGCGCAAAGAGCGAGACCCAGCGCAAAAACTACCTGCCCGCGCCTGACATAGTGTTTGCGGGGCACTACTGCGGCGGCGAATGGAAGCTGCCCCTGATAGGCACGCTGTATGTGGACTCAAGCATACTTTCCCGCTATGGCTGGTTCCCTGCCGAAAGCTACGTTCAGGGTCAGAGGAGCGTGGGCGGCACGGTGGTTTACACCACGCAGGGGCTTGGCAACAACTCGCAGACGATATTCAGGGGCAGGCTCAACAACCCCCCGCGCGTGGCGCTCATAACGCTTACGGGCGAATTGCCCTCGAGCTTTTTGGAGTAGGAGGTCATCATGGACGACAGGCTTAAAACGCTGTTTGAAGGCTGGATAGACGCGCACTTTGACGAGATGGTCGAGGAGATAAAGAACATCGTGCGCATTCCCAGCGTTTCAAGGTACGATGAACCGGGCGCGCCCTACGGCAGGGAGTGCCTGCGCGCGCTGAGGCACTATATCGCCCTTGCCGGGCGCTTCGGCCTTGACGCCCGCTCTGTAGACGACAGGTGCGCCGAGGCGGGCGCGCTCACGGACGATGAAAATGCGATAGCCCTCTGGTGCCACCTTGACGTGGTGCCCGTGGACGACACGTGGAAGTACACCCGACCCTTCGAGCCGATAATACTCGGCGATTATCTGATAGGCCGCGGCGGCGACGACAACAAGGGCCCCGCGATTGCCTGCCTGTACCTGCTCAGGATGTTTAAGGAGCTGGGCGTAAAGACCCGCCATCCCCTGCGCGCCTGCGTAGGCACGGACGAGGAAAAGCACATGGGCGACGTAAAGCACTACGCCCTGACGCGCCCCACCGCAAAGCTCAACATCGTAGCGGACAGCGGCTTCCCGGTGTGCTTTGCCGAAAAGGGCATAATCGAGGCGGACATAGCGGCAAAGCAGCCCGTTTCGCTTTTGAAGGGCTTTAGCGCCGGCACCGCCAGCAACATAGTGCCCGCGAAGGCCGAGGCCGTAATCGATATCGCCGAGGGGCTTGAGGGCGGCGAGCGCGTGAGCATGTCATCAGACGGAGCCCTCACCCGCGTGACCGCCTCCGGCATTCCCGCCCACAGCGCCAACCCCTCCGCGGGGCTCAACGCCATAAAGCTGCTGACCGAAAAACTGCTTGCCCTTCAGGGCCTTACCGAAAGCGACAGGCGCACACTTGAATTCTTCGACGCTGTAAACGACGGCTGCAGCGGCGACGCGCTGGGCATAGCCTCCTCGGACGAGGTCAGCGGCAATACCACCTGCGCGGGCACGATGGCGCGCATGACCGACGACGGCCGCCCCGTGTTGCACGTAAACATCCGCGCCTGCGTAAGCGCAGATTGCAACGCCCTCGCCGAAAGCATGAAGCAAAAGTGCCTCGAAAACGGCTGCGAAATAATTGCGCTCGAAATAAACGAGGGCAACTTCTTCCCGCCCGAAAAGCCCGTTGTGAACGAGCTCACAAAGCTGTTCAACGAGCTGAGCGGCCTTGACAAAAAGCCCTACGCCATGGGCGGCGGCACCTACGCGCGCAAGCTCCCAAACGCCATCGCCTACGGCCTTGGCGGCCTGCCGAAGCCCGAGACCGATCTTTTCGAACCGGGGCACGGCGGCGCGCATCAGGCGGACGAGGCGCTCTACCTGCCCAACCTCAAAAAGGCAATGCTGATACTGGCGCTGTCCGTTCTTAAAGCCGACGAAGTGACGCAGTGACGGCACTTGAGCGGCGTTTCAAGCTCAAAAACCCTTACACGGAGAACATATAATTGGAAAACTTCAGCTTTGACATATCCGACGAAACCTTGCGCGCCATAGCCGACATGGGCTATGAAAAGCCCACGCCCATACAGGAGATGACTATCGAGCCCCTGCTTCGGGGCAGGGATCTGATAGGTCAGGCGCAGACCGGCACGGGCAAGACCGCCGCCTTCGGCATTCCCATGGTGGAGAAGGTGGACGCCTCGTCCAAGACGGTGCAGGCGCTGGTGCTCTGCCCCACGCGCGAATTGGCCGTGCAGACCGCGCAGGAGCTTTTAAAGCTCGGCAAATACCGCCCCGGCCTTAAGACGCTCGCGGTCTACGGCGGGCAGCCGATAGAAAGGCAGCTACGCGAGCTCAGAAACGGCGTGCAGATAGTTGTGGGCACGCCCGGGCGCGTGATGGATCACTTGAACCGCGGCTCGCTCGACATATCGCTCATAAGCATGTGCGTACTGGACGAGGCCGACGAGATGCTCGACATGGGCTTCAGGGACGACATAGAGAGCATACTCTCCAAGGCCGGGGAGCACAGGCAGACCGCGCTGTTTTCGGCCACTATGCCCCTGCCGATAATGTCCCTCGCGCAGAAATATCTCGACAATCCCGAATACCTCAAGGTCGAAAACAAGTCCATGACCGTGGACGCGATAAAGCAGACCTACATACAGGTGCGCTCGTTCCACAAGGTGGAATTGCTCAGCCGCCTGCTGGTGCGCGACGACATAAAGCGCGCCCTCGTGTTCATGAACACGAAGGTGGGCGTTGAGGACGTGGTGACCTCGCTGCAGAACCGCGGCTTCGCGGCGGCAGGTCTGCACGGTGACATGCGCCAGATTGAGCGCGACGCGATAATGGCGCGCTTCAAAAGCGGCACAGTGGACATATTGATCGCCACCGACGTAGCGGCGCGCGGCCTCGACATAGACAACGTGGAGGCGGTGTTCAATTACGATTTGCCTCTGGACGTGGAGCAGTACGTGCACCGCATAGGCCGCACGGGCCGCGCAGGCAAGGAGGGGCGCGCCTACACCTTCGTGGTGGGGCGGGAGCTCGGCCGCCTGTGGGAGTACCGCAGGATAACCAAGGCGCCCATACTCACCGAGCAACCGCCCTCCGGCAGGGACATCCGCGCGGCGCAGGAGAAGCGCTTTGTTGAAAGGGCGCTTGAAATCGCCAAAGAGGACGTCGAAATCAGCGAAAACGCAAAGCGGCTCATCGAAAACGAAGACCCCGCAAAGACCATAAACGCGCTCATCAGGCTTCTGATAGACGAGGGCGGCAAGAGCATACACGCGGACATGGACATACGCATCCCCGAGCCGCCAAAGCCCGCGCCAAAACCGCAGGGCGCGCCCGCATACCCGTTCAAATCCGCGGGCGGCAGACCATACGACAAAAGCGGCCGCCGCGCCGCCGAAGGCAGGGATGCCCGCCCCTACGACAGGCGCCCGTCCTCACGTCCCTACGAAAGAAAGAACGAGCGCGCACCGCACGCTCCTTCACGCAGGGACGAAGGACAGAAAAAGCCCTACGGCAGGGACGTGCGCCCTCAGCGCGCCTTCTTCGACCCCCGCAAAAACAAAGCCCCCGAACCCCACCGCGCCATGCCAAGGCAATCCGGCGAACGCGGAGGCCCGGAGGAAAAGTAAGCGCGCAGGCGCTTAAAGGCGTTTTTTAGCCGATGTTCGCCCATCCTTCATTAAGGCAGGCGGGCTTCGCAGTATAAATACTGTTTTAATGAAGGTTGCGGGTCCCGGAGCAGCTCTTCTGCCCCGGGACCCGCTTTTAGTTTTACAGCACTAATCCGGATATTCAATTCTTATTACAGGCCGTATACCTCTGTTTGCAGCATTAAGACATACTATGAATCCATTTGAGCTGATAGAATAATAATCGGTGAAATTCTGTATTTCGGGGCTGCGCAGTGACCAGGAGCCGGCAGCTTCACCGTTTACGGTATTAAACAAGCCCTGTTCTGCGCCCCTGCTTACCGCATAAGGTGTTGCCGCGGCAAGCCTTGCTTCGACCCGATCAAAGTACTGCTTTACTTCATCGATGCTCAATAAGTATACCTTATGAAAGAAGCCTTTTCATAACAGGTATATCCGCCTTTCCGTATGCTTTTAACCAGCAGCTGCATTAGATAGCTTAATTTGGCATAAAGGTCAATAAATCAGGCTGCCGCTGTAGGCAACTGTACCTTCCGTTTTATGATTGACACAATGTGACTAACGTGTTAAAATACCGCCGTAAAAGAGTTTATCTGCAAAGGAGATATCGCCATGGCCGAAAAATACCGCGTAAAATGCCCCGTGTGCGGGACGGTTTCAAACCTCATAGGCACCGATCTGTGCCCCAGGTGCTCGACTAAGATGGATTTAGGCAGTCAGGGCATGCTGCATGTGTACCGCATGGGTAACTTCTTAGGCTTCGCCTCCGGCTTTACGATCTATATCGACCATGAAAAATACGGCGCCATAGGCAACAAGGAAAGCCTGCTCATTCCCCTGCCCTTCGGGCCGCACCTGATACACGTGGTGTGCGGCATGAACCGCAAGTGCAACGACCCCGTGTTCACCCTTTCCCCCGAAGACCCCTACATCTGCGCCAAAATATTCATGCTGCCCGGCGTCTTTCAGAACAAGACAAACGTGGAGCGCGTCGATCCCGCCTCGATGCCGCCGATGTAAAGCGGGCAAAAAAATGCCGAATGAAATGAATCGGACATTCGTTTCATTCGGTCATTTTTTATTGACAGGCGCGGTTTAGTTTAAGCGGCGGATTGTCCGCGGTTATGTGGCAGAAAAGCCGCGCTACAAAGGCCAATCAGAACCGGCCTCCGAGATAGCCTGAATAAGCGCTTATATCTGTCCATTCGGCGGGCTTCAGGGCATAATACCCTTTATCCGACAGCAGGCAGCAGTCGTCGTAGCACTGCACCATTTTTTCACCAAGACCCGGAACCGTGGTGGCCTTTTTGGCTTCGTCGCGCTTGATATCGCACGCGGGGAAGCCGGACACATGCGCGTAATCGGCAAGGGCGTTTATGGTCAGCACGTGCACGCGGGAGGCCTTAAGCCCGCATACGGGTTGAGTTTTGTTAAGTATCGCCCGAGCGCAGAGCTTCATCGTGCGGGTGCCGTCCGGAAAGGCCTCGCCGTAATGGATGACGCTGCCGTCCTTCATAAAGGCGATGAGGTCATCTCCCCAGACGCCTCGGTTGTACCTTAAGCAGGCGTTTTCGTATTCGTAATCGTAGACGGGGAATTCGGTGTAATCGGTGGCATGGGTCACATAGCACAGCACCTCAGCGCCGGCGTCTGTCCTTGCGTCGAGTACGCAGGTGTCAAAGGTTTCAATCGGGTTTGCCCTGAGAAGGTCCGCTCTGAAGGCGACGGGGCAGGCGGCGGCGTCGAGCCTTGCGCCCTGCATGAACAGCGCGTGCTGAAGCTCGTGGGAGGTGCCGTTGCACAGCACGGAATCCAGAACCACCTCGCCGTTTATGTCCAGTATGCGGCTGGACCAGTAGTTTCTGAAATAATAGCTGTCGTCTCTGCCGCAGATGGAGCGGATGCGAAATCGCTTGGGGCGGCCGAATTTGCCCGCCAGAAAATCGCGCTTGGCATTTACTGACGCGGGCGCGTAGCAGCGGTTAAAGTTGATGGCCACAAAGCGGCCGGCCTTCTGCGCCGCCTCAAGCATAAGGTCGACGTCGTGCAAGGTACCGGCGGCCGGCTTTTCGCACAGCACGTTGCTGCCGTGGGAAAGGGCGAGCAGGGTCATGGGGCAATGGGCGGGAAGCGAGGCGGTGATCACGGCCAGATCCGCCTGATGCTCGCTGTAGAAGGCCTCGGGCGATTCGTATACCGGGATGCCAAGTTGAAGCAGCTTATCGTAAATCGGGCTTTGGCGGGCGTTCGGGTCTATCGCGCCCTCGTAAGCATAATCGCTGTCCGGCCAGGTCGCCAGCGCGTTTTCAAAAAAATGCCAGCCCCAGCCGCCTATGCCAAACTGTACAACCTTGACCTTTTGCATTTGAACGCCTCCTATACGATGCGCGATTTGATTTCGTCGGCCTTTATGGCCGCCAATGTCAGAGCGCGCCCCTCAAAGCAGTTAAACAGAATATACTTATCGTTCAGGCAAAATCTCGGGGCAGGCTCTGTTTCGTATGGGCTGCTCGCGCTTTCCCTGTCCGCGGCGGGCATAGGAAATACGCACCTTTTGCCGTTATTCAGGTTTATAAGCGACCATGCGCCCGCTTTGCCCTCTCTTTCGTCCCTTGGATGATCCACGCACATCCATGCGCCGTCCGAGCTCAGCGACAGGTGCCGCGCGGGCGCGGCGTCTATTCTTTCCCGCTGTTCTGTTTTTGTTGAAATCGAGAATACGCCGTTGTCGCACGTATAATAGATTTTTTCGCCGTCCAGGCTCCAGCGCGCCTCAGTCACGGGCGCGGGTCCCGTGGGCAGGCATTTTGCCTCGCCGCCCTGCGCGATTACCCACAGGCTCATGCAATTTCCGTCCGCGTCTGTCTCAAGCGGATGGTTTTCGCCGTTTGAATAGCTGTGCCAGGGGCCGCGCAGTATAAGCGCCTGACCGGCCTTTAAGGGGTTCGCTTCGGGCGAATGCCAGCCGCCCGTAAGCCTCGCCCAATGGGTAAAGCAGGCGCTTTGCGTTTCGAGCGAGCCGACTACAGCGGTGTCGGCCTCGCTTACGTCGATTATCAGGCAGTATTTATTCCCCGCCTCGCAGCTTATGCGGCTTGCGGCCTTGCCGGGAAACGTGCGCATGGAGGCAGGCACCTCAAAAACGCGCCTTACACCGCTTCGCTCCTGCGGGGAAGCGCGCAGTATCTGGTTTGCGGTGCCCCACACGGCGTCGCCGTTAGGCGCCACCCAAAATCCGCTGTCGGGCTGAATATCGCGGCGCAATACAAGCTGATCGCTTTCCCTGTCCCAGACCGCGGCTGCGCGCCTTCCGCCCGGCAAAAAGCCGTTGGGCGCGAATACGGCGCTGAACCAGAGGTAGCGCCCATCCTCGGACATAAAACTATCCGCGCCCGGCATCAGGCCCTGATGAATGCTTATTTCGGGCTTCAATATACAGATTTCGGTTTCGATTTCCCTTTCGTGTATTACCGTAAACAGCGTTGAATCGGCAAAATCCTTCATACAATCTCACTTCCTTATATGATCGCTCGACAGCCGGACCAGCTGATCCACGCTCGTGAAGCCCACGCTGGATTTGCCGGTCACCGTGGTGCAGTGGTGCAGGTATTTGCCGTTGAATATGAAGCGGGGATGCGGGTCGATGTGATAGGGACAGTCCGCGTGGCTTGCGTACAGCGCGGGATTGCGGGTGATTACGTCTATGGGACGCTGCGTCTCGCTGTTGAAGAAATTGACGGAGATCGCGCAGCCGCGCCACCAGTCGAATTTATCGTCGTACAAAAACACGTCCGCCGCAAAATAGCGGTCATCGGGGCTGGAGTAGCCGTGCCTGAAGCCCGTCGGGTGAACGAGGCGCGTCTCGTCCGTTTCCAAGTCTATGGCGCAAAGCCCCTTCTTCCAGTCGTTATAGTAGATGGTTTTGCCGTCCGCGCTCCACCATTCGTGCGAGGCCTCCTTGTACATGGGCAGATGGCAGCGCGGCTCTTCCCCGCGCCGTATCGTCCATATGCGGGTAAGCTTGCCCTCCTCGTTCATGCCTATCGTCTTTCTTTCGCCGTTGACGACGTCCTGATACAGGTTCATGGCGAACATCATCACGTCCTTGTCCGTGGGGCTGAACTGAGTGCGATCCCAGCCGCCGTGCAGCTTGCACCACAGTTCAAAGCGCCCTGTGGCAATTTCGCAGGAGCAGATGTAGGTGTCGTTTCCGTCCACCACGTCCAGCGCCAGCTCGCGCCGGTCGGCGGACATCGTAAGGTGGCAGGTGGGCTTGCCGCCTATGCGCTGCCAAGCCCTTGGTATTCGGGCCACAACGTCGACCGGCGAATCGGGATTCGGCGTTTTATGGAATATGTACCCCTCTACGGACCAGTACACGTCACCCGTTTCCTCGTCCACCACGGCGTTGCACATTCCCGGCGGAGTATTTATATCCGGATGATAGTAGATCTCATCCGTTTCAAAGTCGAGACAGGCCATGGTGTCCCAGCTGCCCTCCCAGGTACCGTTGGGCGCATGGTCGCAGATGAACCAGTAATAGCGCCCGTCGCGGCTGTGCGGGTTGCTGACAAAATACAAAGGACGCTGCATGGGCGCAGTTTCGTTTTTCAGTACGTAGCTTACGACTTCGCTGGCAAAGTCTTCGTAAGGCTCAAAATGCCTGGACTTTTCAATGCTTATCAATGCGGACACCTCCTTACACCGTTTGCTTTATCATAAAGACAGAAGTACGTCAAGCAAATGATTCTTTTTGCATATATAATGAACGAAAACGAATAGATAAACTAACAATAAATCTGATATAAATACAAAAAACCGACAAGGTGCAATAATTTTAATATATAAATTTATGCCGATTTAAAGAAATGCTGTGCAAAAAAAATCATAAATTATGCAAAAAGGATTAGAATGTTGACTGGATGTTAAGCGCGATTCTATAATATAAACAGACAGTCGATACAGCTTCAGGCAACACAGATTACGACTTTGGACGATTCAAGGCAAAAAGGAGTCAGATTATGCGCAAGCTCGTTTTCAGGCGTTTAAAGAAGAGCCGCTATCTGTATCTGATGATCGCTCCGGTAGTGATCTGGTATCTTGTATTTTGCTACGCGCCGATGTTCGGCCTGGTGATTGCCTTTAAGGAATACGACATGTACGAAGGAATCGCCAAAAGTCCCTTTATCGGCCTGCTCCAGTTCAAAAACTTCTTTTCTTCGATATACTTTTGGCGGCTCATTCGCAACACCTTCCTCATCAGCTTTTACGGGCTGATATTCGGCTTCCCCGCGCCCATAATACTGGCGCTTATGTTTAATGAGCTCAAGGACGGCAGATTCAAGAAGATAACTCAGACCATCAGCTATCTGCCGCATTTTATCTCGACGGTGATCATCGTGGGCATGTTCACCACCTTCCTTGCACCCGAGACGGGCCTGATAAACAACATAATCGAATTGCTCGGAGGGCAGCGCATCTACTTTCTCTCAGAGCCGAGATATTTCCGCTCGCTGTACATCATTCTGGATATATGGCGGTCGGTCGGCTGGGGCTCGATAATATACCTTGCGGCCCTGTCGAACGTTGAAACCGAACTGTATGAGGCCTGCGTAATCGACGGCGGCGGCTACTGGCGTCAGCTGTTTCACATCACCCTGCCCGGCATCGCGCCGACGGTCGTCATAATGCTTATTCTTCGCATCGGCCAGCTTATGACCGTGGGCTACGAGACGATAATACTTATGTATTCGCCCTCGACCTACGAAACGGGCGACGTCATATCCACCTACGTTTACCGCGTGGGTCTGATAGACTCAAACTACAGCTTTTCTTCAGCGGTCGGCATGTTCAACTCCATAATCTCCATGACGCTGCTCGTTTGCGCCAACAGCATATCCAAGCGTTTCGGAGAAACGAGCCTGTGGTAAAGGGAGGCGGGACAGATGATTAAAAAAAGCGCCGGACGCCGCACCTTTGAAGTAATAAACGTAATCATACTGCTGATTATCAGCTTTCTGATGCTGTACCCGTTTTATTACTGCATAATTGCGAGCCTGAGCAACAGCGCTGCCGTGCTTGCGGGCAAGCTGAGTTTTTGGCCCATAGGGCTGAACTTCAAATCCTACAAGCTCGTGCTTGGCTATAAGGTGGTAATGACCTCGTACGGCAACACGCTGCTCTACACCACGGTAGGCACGCTTATAAGCCTTGTGCTTACGGTGCTGGGGGCCTATCCCCTGTCGAGAAAGGATTT
>JAFPYA010000024.1 GCA_017412445.1 Clostridia bacterium | reverse complement strand
GGCATAGACGACAACCTGAACGACGAGGTGCGCATAACCGTCATCGCCACAGGCTTTGAAAAGCAGTACTACGCAGGCCATTCCTCCGAACTGCCGCGCAGGTCCGCTCCCCGTACCGAAAGGAAGGAAGAAGAGGGTGTAAGCGTGCCTCCGCTGTTTGACGGCGAGGAGAAGCGCCCCGTGCGCAAGGCGCCCAGACCCGTTCCTGCCGAGAGGAGCGAAAGCGGCGAAGCGCCCAGACCGCGCCCCAGACCCGCGGCAACCCGCGTCAATCCCGACACGCACATTCCGCGCAGGACGACCAACACTCCCCCCACATACGACAGCTCCTCGACCTTCGTCGAAAAGCGCCATGTGAGGCGGGGAATGACGCCCGATAAGCCCAGCTTCATGAAAAATGTGAAGAGCGACGAGATGGACGACTGATAAAACCAAATACACAAGGCACTTTCCGTTTGGGAGGTGCCTGTAAATTATGGAGACAGGCATGAAATTCGACATAGCACGTATAGACAAAAACTTTCTTATAGAAAGCGTGTACGCCTCTCAGGAGCTTGATTGGCTCAGCGTACATGAAGCGCCCATAGAGCTTCGCGGCCTTGCCGTGCACGAGGGCGAAAGCTTCTGCCGCCTGCCGCTCGAGCTCGCGGAAAAAAGCAGCGAGGGCATACGCTATCTCGCCTACAACACCGCGGGAGGCCGCGTGCGCTTTACGTTAAAGCGCGCGACGCGCCTTGCAATACGATGCGAAAGCCTGAACGCCTTCTCAATGTCCCATATGCCCTTAAGCGGCATATCCGGCGTGGACATATATATCGACGGGGAATTCCGTCAGGCGATACGTCCAGCAAACGACAAGGGCGGCTACTTCGAGGGTGAAACCAAAATCAAGTCGCCCTCGGTGCAGGTGGAAATAAACCTTCCGCTCTACAACGGCATCAAAAACCTGTTTATCGGCATCGAAAAGGGCGCCACGATCGCCGCGCCGAGGCCTTACGTTGTGGATGATCCGGTGGCGTTTTACGGCTCCTCGATCACCCAGGGCGGCTGCGCGTCAAGACCCGGCAACAGCTATCAGGGCTTTGTGTGCAGATGGCTCGATTGCGACCACATAAACCTGGGCTTTTCGGGCAATGCGCGCGGTGAGGAGGCCATAGCCTCTTACATAGCCTCGCTCAGAATGAGCGCGTTCGTCATGGACTACGACCACAACGCGCCCACAGTCGAGCATCTCAAAAACACTCATGCGCGCTTCTTCGAGATCATAAGGCAGGCACAGCCCGATGTACCGGTCATATTCATATCCAAGCCCGACTGCGACAATGACCCCGCCGATTCCACCAAGCGCGTCGCGGTGATTCGAAAGACCTACACCGACGCCATGGACAAGGGCGACAAGCGGGTGTGGTTCATCGACGGCGCGTCACTTTTTGGCGCAAATGACAGGGACGCCTGCACCGTCGACCGCACGCATCCAAACGACATAGGCTTTTACAGGATGGCTGAGGCCATCGCGCCCGTGCTCAGGCAAGCGCTGAAGGCGAGCGGCAGGCTATGACTCAGAACGAATATGAACGCCTCATGACCGCCATAATGGACATGGGCAAAACCATGCTCACCTGCGGCGCGGAGATCTACCGCGTGGAGGACACGATCACAAGGCTCATAAAGGCATACGGAGGCACCTCGTGGCAGGTTAACGCGGTGCCCTCGCATATACTTGCGTCCGCAACCTTTGACGGACGCGAGTACTCGCTCATGCGCCGCATAGATCAGAGCGAAACCGATCTTGAGCTTTTGCACAGGGTAAACGACCTGTCCCGCCGCATATGCAGCGAAAAACCCTCCCCTGAGAGAATACAGCAAATGCTTGAAAAGGCGAGGAACGGCAAAAAGTATACTGATATACAACTAAGCCTCATCTACGCCCTTACCGGCGGCATGTTTACGATGTTCTTCGGCGGAATCTGGCGCGACGCGCTGGTCAGCGCCTTTACGTCGGGCAGCCTGTACTGGGTGCGCCGACTGATTCTCAAAAACGGCGGCAACCGCGTATTCGTGGCGCTTCTGTGCTCGGCTTACGCTGCGCTTCTTACAAAGCTCCTGGTATACGCGGGCATAGGCATGGATGCGGACAAGATAATAATCGGCATAGTAATGGTGCTGATACCCGGCGTGGAGATGCTCAACGGCCTGAGAGATTTCAGCGTGGGCGACATACAGGCGGGGCTTATGCACCTTGGCGAAGCGCTGTTTCTCGGCGTGATTATCGCCGCAGGCGCGGCCGGCATGCTCATGCTGGTGGGAAGCTTCGGCGTATGAGGTGACAAGGAATGAAAAGCTTTGTTTTGCCTGTACTTTGGGCGGCACTAAGCTCGCTGGGCTTTTCCATGATGTTCGGGCTTCGCTCCAAAAAGCTGCTCTATGTAGCAATCGGCGGGGCGATCACCTGGCTTTCATATCTCGTTTCGATGAAGATAGGCGTGAACGAGGTGATGGCTTACGCCGTCGCAGCGGGGCTGGGCACCGTATTTTCGGAAATCATGGCGCGCGCAATAAAAACCCCCGTCACCGCCTTCGTAATACCCGTAAATATTCCTCTGGTGCCGGGAGCTTCGCTTTACTATTCACTTTTGGCCATGTGGCAGAAGGACTTTGATACCTTTTTGGACAAGGGCAAGTATACCGCCGCGGTGGCATGCGCCATGGCGCTTGGCATACTCGTGTCCACGATGCTGTTCAGACTGATAAAAACCGGTCTCGACAAGCGTCGCGCCCGCGCATAGCCTTATTGCACGATAGGCATTTCGACGCTGCGCGCCATTTCAACTATTTGCTGTTCGAGGGATGAGCTTATATCCTTCACCAGACGATCGGTGAACTCCTCCTTGCGCATGGTTTTAATCAATTCCTCTTCGATAGCCTTGCGCTGCTTGTTGCCGCTCAGGGAGCGCCTTAGCGACCCGCCGACGAGCTTTCTCAAGGTCTTTGGCATATCCAAACGGTTCACGGCCTTGTTGACCGCGCCCTTGCCGAGGAACGCCACTACAAGACCGATAATAGCGCCTATCAGCAGACCCCATATGCCTTCAAATATCAGCGCCACGCTGCCGCCGCCGCACAGCGCGGCGGACAGGCCTGCTGTGACAATGTAGTTTATGGAGCTGAAGAATCTAGCTTCGAGCCTGAGGTTCAGCTTGTCCGGGCCGTCCATGGAGTGCACGGCGTTCAGCGTCATGGAGGTTCTGTCAACGTTGTGCGCGTGGCATATGTCGTCTATGCGGGGCTGCAGCTTCAAAAACAGCCGCCTGCACCATTCGTTTACCACGGGCTTTACGCCTTCTACCTCGTCCAGATTCTTGAGCAACGCCTCGGTGCCCTTGCGTATGGGCGCCTCCATATCCTCTATCGTTCTTATTTCGCCATCGCGCCACTTGTCCAGCGCGTCCAAGGCCACGTCGTTAATTATGCGGCCGCTAAGCACGCTCGCCATAGGCACGGTCAACCATTCGAGAGATTCGTTTACCAGATTTGGAATTTCGTTTCCGCGCAGATATTCATCTATGTCGGTGTAGAAATCCTCAAGCTGCTTGTCCACGCGCCCGGCGTAGGCCAGCCCCTTGGCTATGGAATACTCCGGCTCGGGGCAGATTATGATTTGCGCGTTTGGGAACTCCTCCTGACAGGCCTTTTGGAAAAAGCCCATGCGGGACGCGCCGCCCGTGAGTATCACGAGCAGAGGCGGATTGTCCTTCGTGCAGTTGCTCGCGTGGCGGAGCAGGTCGCTCAGACACTCCAGAAACGTGGTACCGTTGAGCTCGGGCAGGGGCGTGGAGATGATGTCCGCCATTATGTCGTCGTTCAGCTCAAACCTGAGCTTTACGGGTTCATCGTAATATATGGTTTCGCTTGCTACGCAGGGCGTGGTGCGCCAGTGCTCTTCGCTTAAAAAGTACTGCTCCTTCAAGCGCCTTGCCACTATCTCGCAGCGGTTTTTCCAGCTCGTGGACTCATTGAACACCGCCTCGATCTGCTCACGGTCGGGGCTTCTGTGCAGCGCCTTTTTGAGCATGCAGGCCTCTATCAGGCCGCCGCCGAGAGATACGTCTCCAAAGGTGCCTATGTCGCTTTCGCGGCCGTTGATAATGTAGGCAAAATCGGTGGTGGAGGAGCCTATATCGACCACCAGCGTGGTTTTGTTCAATAGCTCGGGCGCGACGTTCAGACCCTGAGCGTAGCGCGCGTAAAAGAACGCCGCGCGGCTCTCGGATACTATGTGCACGTTGCCGAAGCCGGCCTTGCGCATGATGTCGGCGTAGCGCTCCCTGTCGGTCTGCTTCCAACCGGCGGGGCAACCCACGGTCACGTATGTATCCTTGCCAAACAGCTCGGGATCGTCCTTTTCGAGCGCCTTCTTTATGCCAAAGGCGAAGCGCTCTATGTCCTTTTCGGCGTCGAGGCTGTTCAAATATCTGCTTTTGAAACGGCTGCGCAGGTGCACTACCTTTCTGTCGAGCAGCGCCTTTTCGCCCACGCGCACCTCGGTGCCCGCCATGCCGACCACGGAAATAATGCTGCCCGTGCCGTCTATCGGCTGTATGACCGGCTCAATGACGCTGTTTTCCTCAAGCAGCGCCACCGCGCTTTCACCGTCGCCTATATCCAAACCTATATAACGCATTTAATGGGCAACCTCCGTTTCGCCTGTCATGCTCACTATGGCCATGCCGCGCGCCACCAGCGTCTGATCCTTAAGCACCGCAGGCACTATTGTGCGGGTTTCGCGCTTTGTGGGCATGGTATCGAAAAACGCCTCTGTTTCACTGTTGTAGTCCAAAAACACATAGCCGCGTGAAAGCGACAACGCGCTTATCGCAGTCATTAACTCGTCGGGCACGCTGTCGGGATCGGCGCGCTTTAAGCTGTTGGCTAGCGTGATTATCTGCACCATCGAATCGTCGCCGTCGCCGCCCTCGGTGGGTATGGACAAAAAAGCGTCCAAATCCCGGTCTATCGCTTCCATGCGCCGCGAGGCCAGCAAAAGCGCCTGCTCCATATTTACGTTCTGAGTTACGCGGTAAT
>JAFPYA010000263.1 GCA_017412445.1 Clostridia bacterium | reverse complement strand
TGAGTCAGAAAAAGAACCAAAAAGACCGGATTGGGGGCGTAACCTTCCCCTTGAGGGCGCGTAAAGCCTTCCCCTGGAGGGGATGGTGGCCGAGCGAAAGCGAGGTCGGATGAGGTGGCGGTATGTCGGCGATATTACGAGAGGAGAAGCGATTTCGTCAGCCTTCCTCTCTTCCCTATAAGCCTCCCCCGTCATCCGTCCTCCCTCTCGCGCCTCGCCTCCTCGGCCTCCTTTGCTATCATGCCCTCGTCCCAGTCGTCCGCGCGGTGCAAAAGCTCCACCATAGTGCGGGTGGACATCGCGCCTGCCTGGCGCGCGGTTTTGACCACGGACGCGGTCTCTGAGAGGTTTTCGGGCAGCGCGCGCGTGAACACGGGCGAAATCGCGCCTGCGAGCTCGGCTTTTTCGCGCATCACCGGGCAGCTCAGCCAAATCCTCAGCCTTTCCTTGAGCCCCTCGCTGAACCACCTTTGCTTCATTGCGGCCAATTGCTCAAGCCCCATGAGCTTGTACTTCATGGCCACGCCGCTTACGTTGCCGGCAAAGCTGTCGTCGCTCAAGTCCGGCACCAGCGAAAGCTTGTGTATGTCCCAGCGAACGCCTGAGTATCTCGTTGCCCTGCTCGTCCATTTCGCCGCTGAGATACTCCGCGCGCGCGTCGCCGTCGGGCAGGCACAGCGCCTTGTCCTGCCTGAGCTGCAGCCACGGCGGCCTGCCGTCCTCATCGGTTTCGAGCGTGCAGCCCGTCAGCACCAGCAGCTTGTCCACAAACTGATCCTTGTCGTTCAGGCGGTCGCTCTGCAGCGCGTCGTAGGCGTCTATAAGGCTCATCACCCACTCGAAATCGCCCCTCTCGTTTTCGTCGTTCCAGAATTCCACCATAGGCACGCCGCCGAAAAAGTGGATTTCCCGCGTCACCGGCACAAAGCCCGTGTTTGTTCTGTCGAACACGCTTATGCTCTTTTCGGTAGCAACCAGCGCGCTCATGCCGGTCTGCCTGCCCTCCTCGTCGCTCGTCTTCATCAGGTACACGCCAAACAGCGGCCTGTGCCTTATGTCGTCGCTGTAGACCACGAACGCGCTCTCGGGGTTCAATGCGTAGCTGACCGGGCGGCGTCCGTCGTCCGAGAGGGTTATGTACTCTATGCCCCTGCCGTATATGGCGGCGTTTCGCGCGTTTTCGGTGTCCACGCTGCCTATGTCGCATAAGCGCATCGCGTCCTTGAGCGCATTTAACGCCTCGCGGGCGCTTTCGTCGGCCTTGTAGTCTATGCCGTGCCCCACGAGGTAGCCCACGGTCACGGTGACTATGTAGCGCGCGAAGGGGTGGCTGAGCCTGTTGTTGGGCAGCCCCGGCGCGCGGCGGCGGCCCAGTATGTCGGTGCGCCCGTGGTAGTAGTCGCTTAATCGCCTGTAGCGCGCGGCGTTTCTCATGTGCTCGCTTACCGCGCCCTTTAGCAGTTCGCCCGTAACCTCGCCGTCCTTCATGTAGGCGGCATTTCTCACAATCATCCTTTCACACTCCTTAATATCAGTACACGTCCCTGCGCGTGCCGGCCTGACGCAGGCTTATCTCCCTTTCCAGCGCGTAGCGGCAGCTGTCTATCGTGTGGTCGTTTTCATCGGGATAGCCCGAGACGAAGCGCCCCGCCGCGTCCCGCCTGTACTCGCAGCCCGTAAATTCGCCGTAGGTGACGGGCGTGCGCTTCGGATCTATGTGTATGGCCGAAAGCGTCTGCAGCCACCTGAAGCCCTGCTCGCGGCTGCCCGGCCCCTTTTTGACCGCCACGGCGTTTACGCCGAGGGACTTGAGCACGCTTATCATGCGGGGGTCGGCGCTGTCGCAGTACACCGCATGCCTGCCCGAAATCGCCTTCACCCTTTCGGCCAGCGTCTCGGGGCTCTGTCCCGCCTTTACGTGCTCGCTCACGGCGTATAATTCGCTTCGCTTTTTGTCGTACGCCCACTGGGTCAGCGCGTCGGGATCCCGGGCAAAGCCGAAATCCAGCCCGAAAAACCGCCTGCCGAAGCGTGAAAGCGCCTCGTCAGAGAGCGAATCGCTCACTATGTTTTCAAACACCTGTCCGCCCGAGCCGGTCACCTGCCCCAGATATTCGTTAAGGTAGGCGCGCTCGGAGCGGCTCTTCAGCGCCTCGGCCTCCTGCAAAAAGCGCTCGCCCAGCCACTTCCTGGGCATGTCGAGATATGTGCTGTGGGTCACCAGCCGCCCGCACGCAGGCGTGAGCGCCGCCTCGTTCACCCACGACAGCGCGCTTTTGGGCGGGTTGTAGCTGCATATCATTGCGCCTTTGTCCGCGCCGCGAAGAACGCTCTGCACAATCGTGCGCACGTCCTCCTCGCCCCTGAACTCCGCTATCTCCTCAAACCAGAGATATTTGAAGTAGCCCTGTCTCAGCGCCAGCGACTTGCTCTTCACGGGGTCGTCCGCGCCCCTGAAGAGTATCTTCTGACCCGTGGGCAAAAACACTATTTCGAGCGGGCTGAGCTTGAACCTGAACAGCCTCTCAAGCCCCAATTGCCTTACCGCCCAGCCGAACACCGCGTACACCGAGTCCTTGAGCGTGTTGGCCACGCGCCTGTAGGCTACGCAGCAGGCGTCCCTGTCCCTGAGCATGCCGCCTATTATCGCAAGGGCTATAAAGCTGCTCTTGCCCGAGCCTCTGCCGCCCTTGAACCAGTATTCCCTGTGATTCAAGCGCATGAAATCCTCGTACACGTCCCAGTAGACCGGTGCCATGTGCTCATAAAAGTTGATCATCTACTCCTCCGGCCGCACGTCCTCGATTATCACTCTGGCCGCGCCGCCCTGCGCCATGCCCAGCTTCTGGCGGTCTATGTCGTGCTTTTCCACGCTGTCGCGGGAGCGGAAGTCCATGCCGGAGAGCTCCATGAGCATCGCGGCGGCCTTTATGTCCCCGTCCATTGAGGCGCGCGCCAGCGCCTCGCCTATAACGCGCGCCGCGCTCTTGCCCTGAAAAAGCCCCTCGGCGTCCTTAAGGCTCTGGGCGTCCTCCTCAAGCACCTGGGTCATAAGAAGTACCATGTCCATTTGCGTCATCTCCTTTCCTTTATCACGGTCAGATTGTACCTCGCCCCAAAATCCACCTGTATCCACTTGCATCCGCTTTTTGGAAAGCTTTGGTTAATCGCAAAAAAATTGCCCCTTGCAATGGGCATTGAAATCAACTATAATAGAAAAAAAGAACTTGGTTTTATGCTTAAGAAAGGCTCTGCAATGCTCAGCAAGACCCACATACACGCGGGCATCGCCGCCGCCCTCGCCTTTGCCACCACCTACGAAGCGATATCGCCTCTGGGCGTAATATCCGCACTTGCGGGCGGGACGGCGGGCGCGGTGCTTGTGGACATAGAGTGCCGCGCGCAGAATTCCTCCCACGACCCCGCCTACGGCCGCCTTATCGCGCTGTCGATAGTGGCCGCGGCGATAATAGCCGACCTGTTGCTCAAGGCCGGCCTGTGCCTCTCCGCCCTGAACCAGAGCCGCGTATACACGCTTTCGGGCGCGGCGCTGTTGCTTACCGTGTGCGTGCTTGGCCGCTTCAGCGCGCACCGCACTTTCACCCACTCTGTTTTGTATGTAGCGCTCATTTCGACGGGCTTTTACCTGTTTTGCCCCGCCGCGTGGATATACGTGCTGCTGGGCGGCGTATCGCATCTCATTCTCGACACAATGAACAATAAGCCCGTGCCCTGGCTCTACCCCGCGTTTAAAAAGGGCGTGTGCCTGAATCTGTGCGCCACGGACAAAATTGCGAACAAGGCGCTGATGTGGTTCTTTTTGCTTTTCGATCTGGCCCTGCTCGCCCGCGCGGTATGGGTTCTTACCCACAGCGCGCCCGTCTAAGCATAAGCAGGCCGCCCGCGCGCGGCGCATCGTTAAAGGAGGTTTCACTATGGCTTACGATTATCTTTCCTACGTGCACGACTCCGACCGCGCCGCCCTCAAGGCGCTCAAGGCCATACCCGGCTTTTCCACCCTGCTCAAGGGCTTTATGAGCGTGTGGAACGAGCCACAGGCGAAAATTCTCAACATGTCCAGCCGCGTGCGGCTGGGCCCGAAGCAATTGAGCGAATACTACGACATGCTGCCGCCCATATGCGAAAAGCTGGGCATAGACGTGCCGGAGCTTTACCTCGAATTGAACCCCGTACCCAACGCCTACACCTCCGGCGACAACAGGCCCTTCATTGTGGTCACCTCGGGGCTGCTCAAGGCCCTGCCTGCTTACCTCGTGCCCACGGTGCTGGCGCACGAGTGCGGCCACATCGCCTGCCACCACGTGCTGTATTCCACAATGGGCAGGGTGATACTGGGCGGCGCTATGGGGGCGTTAAGCGGCTTCAGGCTTGCGGGGCTCATCTCCGCGCCGCTGCAAATGGCGTTTTACCACTGGATGCGCTCGAGCGAATACTCCGCCGACCGCGCGGCGGTGCTGGTGGACGGCGCGCCGGAGAAGATGCAGGAGGTCTGCTTCCGCCTTGCGGGCTACGACAAGGACATACAGGGAGTAAGCAGCATGGACGCGTTCATAGAGCAGGCCGCCCAGTACCGCGAAATGATACGCGAGAGCACATGGAACAAGTCCCTCGAATTCATGATACTCAAAAGCGCCTCCCACCCCCTCACCGCCGTGCGCGCGCTGGAGTGCCGCGAATGGGCGGCCTCGGACAGGTTTATAAAGATTCTCGCGGGGCTGCCCGTGGACAGGGCGGAGTAGCCCCTCCCCTCTTGACAGACGGGAAAAACGATCTATAATATGGTCATGTAATTAACGTGAAAAGGATGTGTTTTTATGGGATATTACGGCAGTGAAATGGGCAGGGCCGCCGTAAGGTGGTATAACGATTGCGTGCGTCTGCTTGGCACAAGCAGAGACTACCTTGGCCTTGGCGACATAGTGGGCGTAATGAGCCCGTTCATGATAGCGGCGCTGATTTTCCTTATAGTCTCGCTGATACTGTGCATAGTGGGCAAAGCGCGCAAAAGAAACGCCGCCCGCGCGTGGGGCATAATTTTAAGCGAGCTCACCATATGCATAAGCCTGTTCTGGGGCTTTGCGTGGATACCCTCCACCAACCACTACTTCCTCGACCGCACCTATCCCCTCGTGAAATACATTTCCGTAGCCGTGAGCGCACACGCTCTTGCGATACTGCTTTTGTGCCTTATAGGCATAGGCAAAAAAGCAAAAGCGACAGGCAGCATCTGATGAGCAAATAAAAGCTTCCCCTCGATAAAAGCCTTCCCCGTCCCGGGCTTTCCCCTCGGGGCGGGTGTTTTTTCACATTTCTTGCCGTTTTTCGGGCCGTAAGGCCTCCTATCTCCAAAAAATAACACTCTCTGCTTACAAACTTCCTTCAATCTTAGCTGGCTTTATGTTATAATATACGCTGACTATTTGTGGTTAAAGGAGTAAACATAATGAGCTGCACTTACGAAAAGATTTCCTCCAACAAGGCGAAGCTCAGCTTCGTGGTGAGCGCCGAGGATTTTGAAAACGCGATCGTCAAGGCTTACAAAAAGAACGTGGGCAGGATCAGCCTTCCCGGCTTCCGCAAGGGCAAGGCGCCCCGCCACGTGATA
>JAFPYA010000262.1 GCA_017412445.1 Clostridia bacterium | reverse complement strand
GTTAAATGTTTGACACGAGGCTGCGATGGAAGGATATAAAATGCCTTCCCCTTGATGGAAGGTGGCGATTTAAAGCCTTCCCCTCGAGGGGAAGGTGGCCGAGCGTAGCGAGGTCGGATGAGGTGGAAGGGGCGGCGGCGGTATTGCGGGGTGTAAAAGCAATATGGTCGGTCGTCGTACACCTCATCAGTCAGCCATACGGCTGACAGCTTCCCCTCAAGGGGAAGCCTTTAAAACCCCCTCGGAAAGCATAAAAGTCACCCCCTAAGGGTAACTTTTGAGCCCAAAAAAGGAGGCTTGGAGGGGCCGTAGCCCCTCCAAGCCTAATCCGCAGGGCAAAGCCCCACTGCTCGAAATGAATCTCCGATTCATTTCGAGCGAATTCGGCAGATTTTATTGACGAATGTAAGCATATAGTCTACCTGCTCCGGCGTAAAGGAGGTGCTGACTACGGACAGCATGTAGTCGCCGTCGATTACGTAGATGAACCTCTGGCAGAAGTCAGTGCCGAACAGCTTGCCGGTGAACATGAGGCATTCGCACTCTTCGCCCATGAACGTGACGGTGGAGCGCTCGACAACGGGGGTGATGCCGTAGCTTGCGTATTCGCTGACCGCGCTCTCTTCTATGGAAGTGAGCATAAGGTCGGGCGTAAGGAAGCTGGAGAAGGCGCCCACGTATATCGCGCCCACGATCAGGTTGTCGCCGTCGTCGATTCTCACGGTAACGAGATCGACCGAGTCGCCCAACGTGGCTTCGGGCAGATTTTTGGAGCCCTTTTCAAGCGTCCAGCCGTCGGGCGCGGTAACCGCAACGTGCAGGTCGGTGTTTACGTAGATGTTGCCGATAACCTCGGCAGAGGCGAACAGCGACATCATCAGAACCAGCGCCATACCCAGCGCCAAAAGCTTTTTCATACTATACCCTCCTGTAATTCAATGCGCATAAGCGTAAATTTGTTCCCGTTTAAGCAGGCCGCCCCGCGCCGGGCAAGGCGGCTGAAGCGTGTTTTCAGTACAGAGTTATCGAATCGAACATGCTCAGCGTGCTCTCCTCGCTGAAGCCGGTGGCGGTGAACTCTATGGCGTATTCGCCCTTGATCACGACCACGTAGCGCTGCACCATGGTCATCATGCCGTAGACGTCGGTGACGATGAGAAGCGTGTCGTACTCGGAGCCCATCACGTTCAGGGTCACGCGCTCAAAGGTGGGCGACATGTTCATATCCGCGTAAGCGGAGGTGATGTTTTCCTGCACGGCGTCCAGAATCACGTCGTCCGGAAACTGGGCGGCCAGGCTGCCCAGCGCGATCACGTTTATGGAGAAGTTCTCTATGCCGCTCGCGTCTTCCGCGCTGAGCAGCTCAAAGGTGGCGCCCAGCTCAGTGGAGGGCTCATCCAAAGAGGTCTGAAGCTTCCAGCCGTCGGGGAAGGAGGCCAGAATGCCGAACTGCGGGTTGTCGTAGGTGTTGCCTGAGACTTCGCCCTGCGCGATGAGGCACAGCGAAAGCATCAGAACCAGCGCAAGTGAAACGAGCTTTTTCATTTATATTCCTCCTGAAACTGACTTTATCCGCTTTATTACAGCTTGGTGACGCAGGAAATCATGTAGTCAACTTCCTCAACGCTGGAGCCGGTGGCGACGATTTCGACCATTATATTGTCAACCTTCACTATCACGTAGCGCTGCACCATATCTATGCCGTACAGGCTCATGGTAAGAACCACGCTGTCGTGCTCACCGCCCAGCACCACGAAGGTCTCGTGCTTGGAGTTAACGGTGAAGCCGTATTCCGCGTACTGGGAATCCACCTGCTCCTCGGTGGCGCTGAGCAGCATGTCCTCGGTGATGAACGCGGAAAGAGAGCCCATGTTCGTGGCCATGACGAGCATGTTGTTGATTGCATCGGCATCCTGAAGCGTAACCAGCGTGCAGGAAGCGCCTTCCTCGTTGCCTGGCATGTCCGCGTCGCCGTCTACGAACGACCAGCCCTCGGGCGCGGTCACCGTGAAGCCGATGCCGGTGTTGATGTAGGTGTTGCCGACGATTTCGCCCTGCGCGATGAGGCACAGCGAAAGCATCAGAACCAGTGCAAGTGAAACGAGCTTCTTCATGAATAATCCTCCTGATTTTACACACAATAGTGCTTTAATGTAATTATAACGGAAAGGACGCGCCCTGTCAACCGCCTGAAGGCAAATAGACATCGGGATTTTGGGCGTTTTTCGCGTAAGTATTTTGCCGCTTCGGCGCGAAGGTGCCTCTGTACTCACGGCGCGGCCGCAAGGCTGCCCTGCCGGCG
>JAFPYA010000261.1 GCA_017412445.1 Clostridia bacterium | reverse complement strand
TTTATCGACAAACCGGTGCCTCAGTGACTGCTAAATTCAAAATCGATATTGACAAAGGGCGTCTGCGCGATTATAATCCCGTCAAGTGCTTTAAGATGATCCTGTGAGGTCGTCAAGGACTGGGACACATGAGAGATGTGTTTGTTCGCGTGTAATCAGCGCGGCTTTCCTTGACGGAGAGCCGCGTTTTTTCAGCTCTCCGTCGGCACTTGAAGAAAAAAGAGGAGGGCTTACCATGGTTAACAACGAACCCAAAGCAAAACACAGCGACGCCGACTACACCTTCGAGAGGGTACCCCCGACGAACAGAATGAAGTTCTGGCCGAGGTTCTTCATAATGCTCGGCTTCACCTTCTTCTCCGCAAGCATGTCCGTGGGCGCAAAGCTCGGCAACGGGCTTAACCTCAGCGGCTTCATTAGCGCGATACTGATAGGCGGCGCGATCCTTGCCTGCTACACGGGCCTGCTCGCCTTTGTCGGCAGCAAGAGCAGCCTTTCCTTCGATTTGCTCGCGCAGCGCTCCTTTGGCAAATACGGCTCCTACCTCCCCTCGGCCATGATCGGGCTTACACAGATCGGCTGGTTCGGCGTGGGAGTGGCGATGTTTGCAATCCCCGCGGCCGAAGCGATAGGCTGCAGCAAATGGATACTTATAATAGCGGCGGGCGTGTGCATGACCGCATCGGCCTACTTCGGCATCAAGGGCATGGAGATCGTAAGCTACATTTCGGTGCCGCTTATCGCGGTGCTGGGCATATATTCCATGGTCACGGCGGCCAGGGACGGCGGCGGACTCAGCGCCGTGTTTGCGAAAAACGCGGGCGGACTTACGCTGTTTGAGGCTGTGGGCCTTGTTATCGGCTCCTTTGTCAGCGGCGGCACAGCGACCCCGAACTTCACGCGCTTCTCCAAAAATGCCAAAATTGCCATCATCACTACGGTAATCGCCTTCTTCATCGGCAACAGCCTGATGTTCGCCTTCGGTGCGGTAGGCGGCGCGTTCACTCAAAAGGACGATATCTTCTACGTGATGCTCGCGCAGGGACTCCTCGTTCCGGCCCTGATCGTGCTGGGCGCAAACATATGGACTACCAACGACAACGCCCTTTACAGCGGCGCGCTGGGGCTGAGCAACATCACAAGGCTGCGCAAGCGCCCCCTGGTTATCGTGGCGGGCGTCATAGGCACGGTCACTGCGCTCTGGCTCTACGACAACTTCATCAGCTGGCTCAACTTCTTAAACGCCACTCTCCCGCCCATCGGCGCCATACTCATACTGGACTTCTTCCTGAACCGCAAGGACTATGACAGCGACGACACTTCCGCCCTGCAGAAGGTCAATCCCGGTTCCGTGCTGGGCGTGGTCGCGGGCGCGCTCGTAGGCAACTTCGTCAAGTGGGGCATTGCCTCGGTGAACGCCATGGCCGTCGCCTGCGTGTGCTACCTCGCATACAGGCTGATAATGAAGCAGACAATGAAAAGGAAGTGAGCGGCATGCTGTTTCAAAACGCGCTGATCGAGAACTCGGAAACGCTGTCGGACATACGGGTCAGTGACGGCGTGTTCGATGAGATACTGCCCAAGGCTGAGCCCCTGCCGGGAGAGGAGACCGTCGACCTGAAGGGCAAGCTCGTATTGCCGCCCTTCATCGAATCTCATGTACATCTGGACGCCTGTCTCACGGCAGGCGATCCGGTATGGAACATGTCCGGCACGCTGTTCGAGGGGATAGAATGCTGGAGCAAGCGGAAGGACAAGCTTACGGAAAGCGACATCCGCGAGCGCGTCAACCGCTGTGTGCGCCTCTACGCGCAAAACGGCGTACAGCACATAAGGACGCATGTGGATGTGACTGATCCCGAGCTTACGGCCCTGCGCACGCTCATAGCTCTCCGCGAGGAAATGAAGGATGTGGCCGAAATTCAGATAGTCGCTTTCCCTCAGGAAGGCATACTCAGCTATCCCAACGGCAAACAACTCATGCGGGACGCGGTCGCGCTCGGTGCGGACTGCGTAGGCGCTATTCCCCATTTCGAATTCACGCGCGAGTACAGCGTGGAATCGCTGAATTTTGCGCTGCAGCTCGCGGCCGAAAACGGCAGGCTCGTGGACGTGCACTGCGACGAAATCGACGACGAGGCCTCGCGCGGGCTTGAGACCGTGGCGGCGCGGGCTCTGGAGCTTGGCTTGTTCGACAAGGTTACGGCGAGCCATACCACGGCCATGCACAGCTACAACAACGCCTATGTGCTGCGCCTGATGCGCCTGCTCAAAATGAGCCGCATAAATTTCGTCGCCAATCCGCTGGTAAACACGCACCTGCAGGGCCGCGCGGATACATACCCCAAGCGGCGCGGCATCACGCGGGTCAAAGAGCTGCTTCAGGAGGGCATAAACGTGTCCTTTGGCCATGACGACATCTTCGACCCCTGGTATCCCATGGGGAACGGCAGCCTGAGGGACGTTGTATTCATGGGTCTGCACGTATGCCAGATGATGGGGTACGAGGAGATAATGAACAGCTATCGGCTGATTACCCAAAATGCCGCAAAAACGCTGCACATAAGCGAGCGCTACGGAATCAAGCAGGGCTTGCCCGCCAATTTCATCGTACTGGATGCCAAAAACTGGTATGACGCGCTCAATCGCAATGCGCCCGTTCTGAGAAGCGTCAGAGGCGGAAAAACCATAGCCGAAACGACTCCCGGCCAAAGCAAGGTGCTTGTCTGAAAAGCAAGCGCGCACCTTGATACTAAGTGCCTTAAAGAGCGATAAGACAAAACCGATCTGGCTGATTCCGGGTCGGTTTTCTGTTGTTTTGGCTAATAGTCGATAATTCAATACAGCTTCTTTTGTTATTTCAGTTGCGAGACATGTAAAGGTATTGCGCGCCCGGCAAGCTCTGCCTGCACGGCGTCGACGTCTGCGCCCAGGTGCGCCGCGATGCCTGCCGCCTCGCCCGAGACCGCGCAGCAGGGAATGACGCGGGCAATATCCCACATTTCATCGTCGCAGGAGATGCAGCGGCCCGCAGCGTACAGATTGTCGGCTTTGCCCTTAAGCGCGCCAAGGGGCAGTTCGTACACAGGGCCGGCCTCACGCCAGTTGGACATCATGCCCACGCTCTCGTCGGAATGCCTGAACGCATCGGCAAGGCGCAGTGTGGCGAGGCCTTCTATCCGCCGCGACATCCTCACCTGCGGTATCATGGGCAGGGCGCTCAGGTTGTGCGCGTCGCTGTAATTGTCCTGAGCCAGAAAATGCTCAAGTATCCGCGCCCGCGCGTCCGTCATCGCGCGGCTCAGTTCGCGCGCGCTCAAGCCGGTAAAGCCGCCCTCCACACGCTCGCCGGGCAGGGGCGCGCTTCCCAGAGCGTGCAGTCGGCTTTTGCCCTCCTCACTGGAGTAATACCATGAAGCCAACCGGTTTCTGGGCGCGTATTCGCGGGTCTCAAGCCCCGCCAGACAGAATACGCTTGCGTCGCCGCTGGCGTCCACAAAGCCCCAGGCCGCGTAAGCCTCCTCGGCTCCCGTGCGCTGCGTGCAGATTACAGCTTCAAGGGCGCTGCCATTCATTATCGTCCCGCTCAGCTGAACGCCGTAGAGTATGTCGACGCCGCTTGAAAGGAGCAGCTGCTCGGCAAGGCAGGCAAACATCTGAGCGTTGAAGCGGCAGCGGCAGCGATGCGTCTCTCTTTCCCCGGCGCTGCCCTCCCCCGTCCAGCACGGGGGAAGCTCCTCCTCCGCGCCGCGCGACACCGACAGGCGCATGAGCTCCTCGGCGATGCCGAAGGACACCTGCCTGCCCTTTCCGTCGCACAGGGGCAGGTAAATCGTGATGAGGCCGAGCGTCGCAA
>JAFPYA010000260.1 GCA_017412445.1 Clostridia bacterium | reverse complement strand
CGTTTATCTGCCCTCCGTGGGTGTGGCCGAACAACAGCAAATCGGCGTCCCGGTTGATGTTTTGCTTTATAGGCTCGTGCGCCAGCAGTATGCGGTACGCGCCCTCCCCGCATGTGAACAAGTCGGGCTTGGGCTCGTGCTTGTAGGCGTCCTCAAGCCCGGCGATTTCTATTTGGCGGCCGCTTATTTGGGTCGTATAGAGCTCATTCAGGAGGTAATGTGCGCCGTATTTTTGATAGATCCGCATCTGCGCATCTCGGTCGCCGTCCATGACCGCGTCGTCGTTGTTGCCGGGCACGGCGAGTATATGAGAGGCAGAAAAGCGCTCTCTGAGCCTTGACAAAAACAGTTCAAGCCCCTCGTCGTATTCGGCCATATCTCCGCCGAGCAAAACTATGTCGGGCTTTACGTCCCTGCAGGCGTTTAGCGTGTAATCCACCATACATTCGCCGCCCGGCCTCAGATGCAGGTCGGTTATGAACAGTATGCCGCATGGTGCGCCGGCGTCGACGTGCCTGAGCTTTGGGGGTCTTAACAGGCCTTTGCCTATCTGCAGTCCGCCCCTCGGTTTAGCAAATCTCGCCAAGCGCAGCCTCCGTAACAAGTATGCCGTTTACAGGCAGTTCATACTCGCCTGAGATTTCGTCGCCCGTCAGCATGTCTCTGCCCGAGGCAGCGACTTTCTGAGGCTTGCCCGTGAAGTTCATGTAGAATGTGAAAGCGGTGTTTTCGTTTTCACGCCGGGATACCGTCACGCCCTCGGGGAGCGCAGCGCTTATGCGCTGTATGTTCGTCCTGCCAGCCAGCATGCCGTAGAAATCTTCCAGGAAGCTCTGCTCGGGGCGCGTGGCCAGATACCAGCATTCGCCCTTGCCGTATTTGTTCACGGTCAGCGCAGGCGTGCCCTTGTAGAAGTCGCTTGAGTATGTGCCCACGGTCCTGGCGGTAGTTGGGTTAATAAGCGCGCACATGAAGCCGCTTTTGTAGCCGGCCTTCATGCCTTCGGGCGGATTATCAAGCGTAATGCCGTTTTCGTCGTAGGGGTAGAGCGCGTCGGTTTCGGTGTTGATTATGCCGGCCAACTCCTTGAGAGGACCGGGGAAGCCGCCCATAAAGCACAAATCGTCCTCGTCTACGAGGCCGGACATGTAGCTCAAAACCAGCGTGCCGCCTGCCGAAACGAAGTCTTTGAGCTTGTCTGCTACGCCCGGCAAAAGCATGTAGAGGTAGGGTGCGGCGACCAGCTTGTATGCGCTAAGGTCCGCCTCGGAGCGAACCACGTCCACGTTTATGCCCAAACGCTTGAGCCCTCTGTAGTGCTCAAAGAGCGTCTGCATATACTGCTTGTCCTTCTGCGGTCCCTCCGCCACGTCCAGCGCCCAGCGGTTTTGCTGGTCAAAGATCAGAGCGACATCGCTTTTAACCTTGCTGCCGAGGGCGGGCTTCAGCTTTTCGAGGGCTTCGCCTACCGCTGTTACGTCCCTGAACACGCGGGTGTCGCCGCTGGAATCGTGACTGATTACCGCGCCGTGGAACTTTTCAGGGCCTCCCCTGCCCTTGCGCCACTGAAACATCATCACCGTGTCGCTTCCGTGCGCCACGGCCTGCAGGCTGGACAGCATATGCATGCCGGGACGCTTGAGCTTGCAGGTGTCGTGCCAGTTGACCTGTGAGGGCACGCTCTCCATAAGCGACCAGTTCTGGGGGCCGAAGCCGCGCACAAAGTCATAGGTGAAGGCAGTGTCGAGCCCGGTCTTGACGTCGTCACCGCTGCCCCAGTAGGGATAGCTGTCGTAGCCGAAAAAGTCGATGACGTCGGCGAAGGAGGCGTAATCGAAGTGATAGTGAAAGCCCATGGTGTTGATAGTAACAGGCTTGTCCGGGCAGATGCGCCTGATCGGCTCTATCTCATTTTTGATAAAGTCCAGCGTCTGATCGCTTACGAACCTGCGCCACGCGAGCTTAAGCGGCGTCAGAGACATCTCGCCGTTGGCCTCGGGCGAGCGGATCTGGTCCCAGTCGGTGAAGGTCTTGCTCCAAAACGCCGTCCACCAGCGCTTGTTGATCTCCTCAAGCGTGCCGTAGCGCTTTTTGAGCCACTGCCTGAACGCCTGCTGGCAGTATTCGCAGCGGCATTCGCCGGAATACTCGTTTGAAATGTGCCAGCCCTTTACCGCGGGATGCGCACCGAACTCACGCGCCAGCATCTCGTTCATGCTGTGCACCTTCTGACGATATACGGGCGAGGAAAAACAATGGTTGTGGCGATTGCCGTGATGGTTCCGTATGTCCTTGTCCACGCGGAGCACCTCGGGGTATTTTACGCTCATCCACGCGGGGCGCGCGCCGGAGGGCGTGGCCAGAAGCACGCTGATGCCGTTTTCATACAGTCTGTCGATGATTTTTCTGAGCCAGGCGGTTTCGTATCTTCCCTCCTCAGGCTCGAGCGCCGACCAGGCGAAGATCGCCACGCTCACAAGGTTGACGTGTGCCTTTTTCATAAGCTCGACGTCCTGCTCGAGCACCTCGGGATAGTCGAGCCACTGGTCCGGGTTGTAGTCGCCTCCATGGCCGAAGGCGCTTAGCATCAGCTTTGCCATATGGATAATCCTTTCATACGCTATGGTCTTTTATTCCTTGCCTCTGAGCTTGAGCACGGTTCTGGGCAGCGCATCGCGGCTGTTGCCCCACGGCTTGTCCGCGTTTTTGTGGTCGAATTTGAGCGTAAACCACTCTATTTCGTCGGCTACGCGCTTCAGGTTGGTCATCTCCACGTCGTTGAGCATGTCGTTAAACTGCTTGAGCTCCTGCCCGTTCAGCTGCTCCGGCGCGGCGTTGAGAAGCCTCGCATAGTGCTTAAGGCAAAAGCCCTTTGAGTTTTTGAATTGCGAGCGGAAGGAGGAGTCCTTTTTCCAGAGGTGGACGGTGGTGTAGATGTATCTTTCCATCGTAGCGTTCAGCCTGTCGCAGAGTATGCAGCTGTCGGTTATGTCGCTCAAATCCACTCCGGCCACGGGCTTTTTGCTGCCGAACAGGCTCTTTTTGGCCTTGGCGGGCACATCCTGCACGGCCTGCGAGGCTTCGCCCAGACGCGCCATGGTCTGCTTTAAGTAGGTATGCGCCATGAGTGCCACGCCAAGGCGCCTGTCCCCCACCATCATGAGATTGAAGTGGCGTGCGCAGAAGCCCTTCATGTTGACCTCCACGCGCACGTCCGGCTCCATTACGCTGCCGCCGGTAAAGGAGTGCACGTAGTTGTCCTCGTTGGTGGCTCTCAATTCGCAAAGCGGACACTCGCAGTCCTGCTTGAAGGCGTCCCATACCGGGATGGTGTCTATGTGCTGTCTCATATCTGTGCCTCCCCTTCGCTCTTCTTGTCTTCCTCTTCGGGCAGCTGGTTCAGCCCCTCCAGTCCGAAGTGGCGCAAAAACTTGTCCGTCGTGCCGTAGAGTATGGGCCGCCCCAGCGTCTCGCGTCTGCCCTGCTCCTCTATGAGGCCGCGCGCCAGAAGCAGCTGCACGGAGTAGTCGCACTTTACTCCTCTGATGGCCTCTATGTCGCCCTTGGTGCAGGGCTGGCGGTAGGCGATGATGGACAGCGTCTCAAGCACCGCCTGAGAGAGCGACTGGCGCTTGACGGGCTGCAAAAACGCCTCTACGTACGGCGCGTACTCCGGATTGATGGACAGTTGGATGTCGCCGCCGTGACGGTTGAGCCTCAGGCCCCTGTGGTCGAGCAGGCAGCTCTCCTTGAGCTGCTCCACGGCCTCCTCAAGCTCCATCGAGGTGAGGTTGAGCGCGTG
>JAFPYA010000259.1 GCA_017412445.1 Clostridia bacterium | reverse complement strand
GACAACATCACCTGGTGCATAGTGCAAAACCCGAAGTACAAGAGCGCCTACCGCATCCTCCAGCAGCTGGCGGACGTGGTCAGCAAGAACGGCAACCTCCTTTTGAACGTGGGTCCGAACGCGGACGGCACCTTCCCGGAGGAGGCCAAGCGCGAGCTTTACAAGGTGGGCGCGTGGCTCAAAAAGTACGGTGAAGCGATTTACGACACCGTGCCCTTTGAGGTGGCCGCAGAAGGCGTCACCAAGGCCGCCAACGAGGACTACAACATTGAGCGAGTAAAACAGCAGATGAAGGACGGCATCGCGATGGAGAGCGGGCAGTACAGGCTCACTGGGCAGGACTTCCGCTTTACCTGCAGCGCGCAGGCCGTGTACGCTTTGGCGATGGGTCGCCCCGAGGACGGTAAATACGTCATTCATTCGCTGGCAAAGGGCAAATACATTCCGGGCGACATACGCGTGAGCATCCCTGGGTGCGACACCGAAATCAAATACGAGCACACGGACGACGCGCTCACCGTTTGGCTACCCGATGGCTTCCCGGATGAAATGATATACGCTATCAAGGTGACTGCAAAATGATAACCGATACGACATTATCGCCCTACGCAGAGGCTACAATAAACCAGAACCGCGCTTATTCAGAGGGCGGTCTGATAGGCGGGCGAATAGACGCGGTCAGAAATGTGATGATAAAGCACATTCTGAGCATTTTTGACGACAAGGAGAGCTTTTTCCACGAGGTCGAGAATTTCAGAATCGCGGCGGGGGAGAGCGAGGGTGAATTTCGCGGCAACGTATACGGCGACGGCGATTTTTACAAGCTGCTCGAGGCGTGCGTATTCTTAGGCGTAGACATAAGCCGTTACGCTGCGCTCATCGCCCGCGCGCAGGAAAAGGACGGCTATATCTCCACAAAGCAGATAATCGCCGCCCGCAAGGGGCAGATGACGCGCCACGCCGATCAGGACGACTTTGAAGAGTACAACTTCGGTCACCTCTTCACGCTGGCCGCGGTAGCCTACAGGGTCACGGGCGATCAGACGCTCCTGAACGTGGCAAAAAAGGCCGCGGATTACTTGGCCGCGCGTTACAAAAGGGCACTTGACGCAGGAAAGGCCATGACCGCCGTCTGCCCCTCGCATTACATGGGCCTTGCCGAGCTTTACAGGGTGACCCGCGAGCAAAAATACCTCGATGCCTTGCACGATGCAATAGCCCTGAGGGATTTTGTTGCGGACGGCACCGACGACAATCAGGACGCTCAAAAGCTGCTCACCCAGCGCAAGATGCACGGCCACGCGGTAAGAGCCACATACCTCTACGCGGGCGTAGCCGATTTGTACCTCGAAACGGGAGACAAAGAGCTGCTCACAGTGCTTGACAGCTGCTTTGACAACCTCGTAAACACCAAAATGTACATAACCGGCGGCCTCGGCGCGCTGTACACGGGTGCGTCGCCCTTTGGCGACCTGATAAACTCCAAGCGCGTGCATCAGGCCTTCGGCTACGAATATCAGCTTCCCAACATCACCGCATACAACGAGACCTGTGCGTCGCTTGGTGGGGCATTCTGGGCCGAGCGCATGTTTTCCATAAGGCCCGACCCCGCGTATATCGACTTCATAGAGCGTATCGTCTACAATCTCGCGTTTGCGGCGATGAACACGCGCGGGGACAAGTACTTCTACGAGAACATGCTCAGGCGCACCCGCGAGGTCGATTACTTCCTTATGTGGCCGCGAGAGAGGACGGACACGTTCAACTGCTTCTGTTGTCCCACGAATCTGTCGCGCTTCATAGCGGAACTGCCGCAGTGCGCCTTCTTCACCTCGTTTGACACGCTGTATACGGGGCTGTACATGAACTGCCAAACCCACATACAGCTCAAAAACGGCGCAAGCTTCGACATAACCGAGACCACGGACTACCCCTGGTCGGGCGATGTTAGCTTTAGAATAAGCAACTGGAACGGCGTACCGTATAAGCTCCTCGCGCGCGTGCCGGGCTTCGCGGGCGGCGGCTACAAGGAGCTTACGGGCGAAACCCCGTCCGTCAGCTTCGATATGACGCCCTTCCTCGTGCGCTCTCATCCAAAGCTCGAGGAAAACGAAAGCAGCGCCTGCGTGCAGCGCGGGCCCGTGATTTACTGCCTCGAGGCCGAAAGCGCGGAGGGGCTCTACATCCCGTCGAACGCCAGCTTTACGCCCGAAAGGCGTCTTATAGGCGACGAAGATGTGGTTACGCTTAAAACCGAGGTCTGGCGCATGTCTTCAACAAGCACTCGCCTGTACGAGAGGCTCGGCAAGGTCAGCCTGAAAAAGGACACGGTCGAACTGATACCTTACTTTGAATGGGACAACGAGGGCTTTAAGGAAATGCGCATATGGCTGCCGCTCAGATACGAAACGGAATAACGCTTTGCAAATAAAAGCTTCGCGAAAGGAAATGAATTGTATGGAATACAAGATAGCTCTGGTCTATACGGGCATGCCCGTGTCGCTCGTTAAGCGGGTGGAAAGCGAAGTGTCCAAGCGCTTTGAGGGCGACAAGCTCACCTTGCTCACACAGTCCGATCCGTCCATAATCGCGGACGCGGTAAAGAACGGATCGCCCTCAAAGGCGGCGCTCAGACAGCTAATGGACATGTACTGCCGCGCGGCGGATTCCGGCGCGGACGCGATACTCAACATCTGCTCCTCTGTAGGGGACTTTGCCGCCCTCAATCAGCCCGCGTTCAGAGCGCTGGGGGTGCCGCTGGTAAGAATAGACGAGCTCATGGCGCAAAAGGCCGTGGAGCAATACACCCGCATAGGCGTGATCGCCACGCTTTCGTCAACGCTTGAGCCCTCTATGCGCCTCGTAAATCAAAAGGCGAAGGAGCTTGGCAAGGACGTGCGCGTGGAAGGCGTGCTCGCCGAGAACGCCTTTGGCGGCGGCGCTGAAAAGCTGATCGAAGCCGCGCGCAAGCTGGACGCGCCGGAATGTCTTATACTCGCTCAGGGTTCGATGGCGGATAACGAAGCTGAGGTCGAAAACGCCACCGGCATAAAGACGTTCTCAAGCCCGTATTGGGGCGCACTTGATTTGTATGGGACGGTGAAGGCAATTGGATAACAAAGCGCTCAGATGCATGGGCAACCGCATACGCCGCGACATAATCGAAATGATATACAGATCGGGCGACGGCCATCCCGCGCCCTCGCTTTCGGCAGCGGATATAATCGCCTGTCTGTACTTTGAAGTAATGAACGTTGACCCCGCAAATCCCACATGGGAGGACAGGGATCGCTTTGTGCTCTCAAAGGGGCATGCCTGTCCTGCGCTGTACGCGGCGCTCGCGCTCAAAGGTTATTTCTCAAGGGAGCTTTATCCTACACTCAGAAAGATTGACAGCACGCTGCAGGGACATCCGGATATGAAGAAAACGCCCGGTGTGGATATGACCAGCGGTTCGCTCGGCAACGGCCTTGCGGCTGCGACCGGCATGGCAATCGCCGCAAAGCACATGCACAAAGATTACCGCACCTACGTTTTGACCGGCGACGGCGAGCTCGGCGAGGGCATAAACTGGGAAGCCGCGCAGACCGCGGTGAAATACAAGCTCGACAACCTTACGCTCATCATCGACAACAACGGCATGCAGTCCGGCGGCGCGGTGGAGAAGGTGGGCGGCATAGTGAATCTGCCTGAGAAATTTGCGGCGTTCGGCTTTAAGACGCTCGAGGCAGACGGACACGATTGCGCCCAAATCGTCTCCGCGCTGAATACTCCGCATCCTGGTCAGCCCCTGTGCGTTATCGCCCACACCGTAAAGGGCAAGGGCGTATCGTTCATGGAGCACAACAACGCGTGGCATAAGGGCGTGCCGAACGACGAGCAATACGCTGTCGCGGTAAAGGAACTGGAGGCGCTTATCAATGAATGAGGTTAAAAGCACGCGCGTAGCGTTTGTGAACGCACTCGAGGAGCTGTTCAGGCAGGACGAGCGCGTGGTTATGGTCAGCGCCGATTCAGTGGCGGTTTTCCGCGCGGGCGAATTGCAAAAGAAATACCCCGACCGCACAATAGAAGCGGGCATCGCCGAGGGCAGCGCGGTAATGATTGCCGCAGGACTCGCAAGCGCGGGACTTAAGCCCTACGTATGCGCCTACGCGGGCTTTCTCACAATGCGCGCGCTTGAGCAAATGCGTACCTTCGTTGCCTATCCTCGCCTCGACGTCAAGTTTTTCGGCGCGAACGCAGGCATGTGCGCGGGTGAAAGGGAGGGCGTGACGCACCAGTTCTTCGAGGATCTGGGCATAATGCGCTCTGTGCCGGGCTTCACGGTATTTGCTCCCTCTGACGCGGACGACACCTTCGACATGGTCAAACGCGCCTACGACACCAAAGGACCCGTGTACTGCCGCATAGGCAGCGGCAGGGACCCCATCGTGGGCCAGGACAGGCTTTTGCGCTCATACGGCGACGACGCGGTGATAATAGGCTGCGGCGCGCCTCTTAAGGACGCCTGCGAGGCCGCGGACGCGCTCAAAGACGGTGGGGTGAACGCTACCGTTATAAGCCTGAACGTGATCAAGCCCTTGGACGAGGGCTTGCTGATGCCTTATATTTCGCGCGCGGGTAAGGTCATCACGGTCGAGGATCACAACGTTTTCGGCGGCCTTGGCAGCGCCGTGTGCGAAATAGCGGGCAAGAGGGTTACGCGCCTTGGCTTAAACGACGTGTACCCGGAGAGCGGCACGGCGGACGAACTGAAGCACAAATATCGTATAGATAAGCAAGCAATTATCGAGGCGGTGAATAAGGCATGAACAAAGGCTATTTCAGGCGCGTGCACGCGCAGTCTCCGACGCGCTTCTGGATAAACAATCCCACGCTTGAGCAGGCGCGTCTGGCGCTTGATGCGGGCGCGATTAACGCGACCACAAACCCCACGTATACCGCTAAAATGCTTAAGAGCGAGGAAATGCGCCCGCTCGTGCTGGAAATAATAAAAAATGCAAAGAGCGAAGCAAATGAGCTATATCAGGTCGCGGCGATGACCCAGCGCAGGGCGGTCAAGCTTCTGCTGCCCCTGTTTGAGCCGCTTAATAAACTAAATCCGAACAGGCAGGGCTTTGTCTCCATACAGGGCGATCCCATGCGCGAGGACGACCCCGAAAACATAATCAACGAAGCGATTGAGGACGCGAAGCTCGGTTCAAACTTCATTGCCAAGATTCCGACGACGCGCGCGGGTCTTGAGGCAATACGCTTTCTCGCTTCTAAAGATGTCCCCATAATCGCCACCGAAATCATGTCGATTTCACAGTGCCTTGCGGCCTGTGAGGCCTACAGAAAATCCGGTGGCGAGGGCGCGTTCTTCGTCACCTGCATAGCAGGCATATTCGACGACTGCCTCAGAATTCAGGCATCGGAAGGCAAGCTTCAGGTCGACCCCGACATACTCTTCCAGGCGGGCTGCGCGCTGATGCGCAGGCAGTACCGCGTGATGAGCCAGGAAAACCTGCCCGGTATACTGCTTGGCGGCGGCGCGCGCGGCCTGCATCACTTCACCGAATTTGTGGGCGGTGCCTGCGACATCACCATCAACTGGAAGGGCACGGCGGACGAGCTTATAAGGCTCGACGGCGCGGTAATAAACCGCATGGACACCCGTGAAAACGAATTTGTGCTCGACGAGCTTATGGCAAAGTCCGAGGTCTTCGCCAAGGCTTACCTGAGGGACGGCCTTCAGGTCGACGAATTTGAAAATTTCCCGCCGGTGCGCCTCTTCAGAGGTCAGTTTGAGGCCGGCTGGGCGGAGCTTAAAAAGGAGATAGAAAACGCATGAGCAAGGTAAACAACAAGATAACCAACCTGAGCGAGCGCAACAGCGTGGAACTGAGGCCCGGCCTCATAAAGACCAACCTGTCTTACAACGACGACACGATGCTTTGCTACTTCAAGATGAAGAAGGGCTGCGTGCTGCCGCTGCATAACCACGCCGCCGTGCAGAACGGCTACGTGATCTCCGGCCGCCTCAAGTATCAGCTGGCGGATGAGAACAAAAACGTGTACGAGGAAGGTGTGATCGAGCCCGGCGGAGGCTACGTCTGGGATGCCAACGAGTATCACTCCACCGAGGCACTCGAGGACATGGAGTTTATCGAATTCTTTGCGCCCATGCGTCCTGAGTATATTGCTGAATAGAACGGGAGCCGCGCTGAACGCTTTGTTCCGTGCGGAATTCGATTTACGGTTATTTCGGACGGTAATCCGCAGAGATAACCGTATTTTGCTTTATACGACGGCACTTGAAGTGCTAATATATACTAAAACCGCTCACGGAGGAAACGTAAATGAAAAAATATATCGGAACGGCGCTTGCTGTATGCGTGCTGCTTTGCCTGATTGTGCTGAACATCACTTCAGGCATCAAGCTCAGCGAAACGCAGCTTGAAACGCTCAAAATACTTGGCATCATATGCGCCTTCAGCGCGCTGTACTGCTTTACAGTCGGCGAAATCGCAAAGAATTACTCGCAGATGGACAAGCTGTGGAGCCTTCTGCCCATCGTCTACACATGGATAATAGCGGCGCGCGGTGGAATGAAACTGCGCCTCGTGCTGTTTGCCTTGATAGTTACGGCGTGGGGCGTGCGCCTTACGATAAACTTCGCCAGAAAAGGCGCTTATTCGTTGAAATTTTGGAGCGGCAGGGAGGACTACCGCTGGTCTATAGTCAAGGGCAACCCGATTTTTAAGCGCAAGCCTATGTGGACGCTGTTCAATCTGTTTTTCATAAGCGTGTATCAGAACTTTATAGTGCTTGCGATATGTCTGCCCGCGCTTGCCTGCATGGACTCGACAAAGCCCATGGGCGCATGGGACATATTTGCCGTATTAACCGCGCTATCGTTCCTCGCACTCGAAACGGTTTCCGACGAATATCAATGGAAGTTCCATCAGACCAAGAACGGGCTTTTGAAGGGCGGAAGCGCGCTTGAGAAGCTGCCTGCGCCCTACAGCCTCGGCTTCAATACCACGGGAACATGGGCATATATGCGCCATCCCAACTATCTGGGCGAGCAGGGAATGTGGCTGTGCCTCTGTCTGTTCGTATACGCCGCAGGCGCTGCAAGCGGTGCGTTCAGCTGGACGTTTGCGGGCGCTTTGCTTCTGGTGCTTCTGTTCATAGG
>JAFPYA010000258.1 GCA_017412445.1 Clostridia bacterium | reverse complement strand
GTGTAGCCGGGTTCCGTCATGAAGCCAAGCAGATCGTCATAGGTGTAGGCTTCGTCGTTCAGATCCCAGTTCCAGATGCGCACCCAGGTATCGTAGTCGCTGCCGATGGTGTTGATGATCTCAAGGATCTTGGCAAGCTTCTCGGGCTGATCGGCGAGTTTGTAGCTGAAGACCACGGCTTCAGCCGTCGTCAGCGTCCACTGTACGCCGCCGCTCTTGCCGTCGGGTCCGACGGGATTGTAGCCGATCACGACATCCTCATAGGGGAAGGTGAGGTTTCTCATGGCTCTGCCCAGCTGGAAGTTGCCGCCCTCGCCTGTCTCCTCGTTCTTGGGGCCGTCGAAGTCGGGCTCGAGCTGATAGAAGGCGCCGGAGGAGCTGAAGCCCAGCTTGCCCTCAGAGAAGGGAACGGTGAGGCACCAGTGGCCGCCCTGATTTTCGCCGGTGACGAATTCGGGATCTACCAGGCCGTCCGCATACCACTTGGCCAGCAGCTCAAGGGCATCCTTCATGCCGGAGTAGACGGCGCCGTATTCGAGGTTGCCCTCTTCATTTACTATCCAGCGATCCGGCAGAGCGCCGAAAGCGCCGAAGATGGGCAGGAAGCCGGTGTTGGAAACGGCGTAGGTATCGTCGACGCCGTTGCCGTCGGGATCGCCCTGAGCGAAGAAGTAGAACGCCTCTTCGAACTCGTCGATGGTGCGCGGCACTTCGCCGTATTCATAGCCCAGCTGCTCAAGCCAGCTGGCGCGCCAGAAGGGAGCGTAGGGATACTTGGCGTCCAGGTTTACGCGCGGAAGGCCGTAATTCGTGCCGGCGACGGAAACCATATCGAAGCAATCAGGGTCGAACTCCATGAGCCAGGCATAGCTTTCGGGCATGTACTCCTGAATGGTCTCGATCGGAAGCTCAAGGCAGATTTTCTGCTCGACTGCCTTGACGAACAGGTCAGTGGTCTCAAGCCACATTACGTCCGGAATCTCATCGGCAGCCCAGCGCGTCGCCAGCAGCTCGGCGGCGTTCTCGCGCTCGATGAACCAAACGTTCAGCTTGACATCGAACTTCTCCTCGAGCCACGCAAGCACCGTGTCGTTTTCAGCGATGGGGTCAGTGTCGTGGCCTCCCAGCCACTCGATGACCATGGGCTCATCTTCTGCCAGCGCGCCTACAGAGAAAACGCTGAGCAGGAGCGTGAGCGCCAGCACAAGGGATAGCAGTTTTTTCATGTGTTTACCTCCTTAATTTATTCTATACGCTTCAGCGTATTGAATTCTTAGCCCTTGAGCGAACCTATCAGAACGCCCTTTACGAAGTACTTCTGCAGGAAGGGATATACGCAGATAATCGGCAGCGTGGCCAGCATAATCGATGCGGCGCGCAATGTGACCGTGTCCGTCTGCAGCCTGTCCGCGGCCTCGCCCGCGTAAGTCATTTCCTTGGAGTCGGTCTGTATGATGCGCCGCATGATTATCTGCAGCACATATTTTGAGGTATCGGTTATATAGAGCAGACAGTTGAAATAAGCGTTCCAGTTGCTGACGATGACCCACAGGCTGATGGTGGCGATCATGGGCGTGGACAAGGGTAGCATTATGCGGATAAGCACCTGAAACGAGTTTGCCCCGTCGATAATTGCGGCCTCCTCGAGCTCGCCCGGCAGATTCATAAAGTAGTTGCGCATGATCACCAGATGCGACACCGATATGCACTGCGGCAGTATGATGGCCCAGTAAGTGTTGCGCATGCCCAGCGTCTTGCTCACCAGCAGGTAGGTAGGAATCATGCCACCCTGCAAAAACATGGTCAATATGATTATGCCGGTAAACACGCCCCTGAACGGAAGATCCTTTTTGCTGAGGCTGTAAGCACCCAGAATGTTCAGCGAGATTGAAGTCGCCCAGCCCATGATCACCACTATCAGCGTGTTCTTGTAGCCCGACCAGAGCGTCTTTGTCATGAACATCTGCATATAGGCGTCGAACGAGAATTTCTTCGGCCAGAACTTAAGGCCGGAACTCTCGGCAAAGTCGGACGCCGTGAGCGAGGTCACAAACACGTGCCAGTAAGGATAGAAGAACGTAATCGAGAGCAGAACCATTATGAAAATGAGTATGCCCTGAAACAGCCATTCGGCCCGTCCCTCGTAGACGTGGCCATGGTGCTTCTTCAAGGTCAATTTGTTTACGCTCACCAGGGTCCTCCTTTCCCGGCTACCAGAGGCCGTACTCGCCGACCAGCTTGCTGATCTTGTTGGTGGTCAGCACCAGCACGAGCGATATGATGTTTCTGAACAGCTCAAGCGCCGTTGAGAAGCTGTAGTCCAGATTTTTGATGCCCTGACGGTAGATATATGTGCCAAGCACGTCGCCCACGTTGTTTATGACGCCGTCGTTTTGCAGGTTGAACACCTGGTCGAAGTTGTCGCTGACCAGATCACC
>JAFPYA010000257.1 GCA_017412445.1 Clostridia bacterium | reverse complement strand
TCGTGATAGCGGTAGCGCCAGACGCTATAGCCGTCAGGCTTTTCCCACACGAGCTCGGGCGCGATGTCAACTATGCTCACGCCCCACTTGGCCTTGAACGCGTCGTTCATGTCCTCGTTGAAGGCGAGCGAGGCGCGCTTGCTGTCAGGGAACGCCAGACAGTATTTGCCCTTCATGTGCGGCTCGTCCGTGAATATCGCAGGCACGCTTGAACCGGCATGCCCTTTAAGCGTCTCGTAATACTTTTCGTGCGTAACGCGCAGGAATTCTCTGGTCGCGTCGGGGTTGAATACGTCCGAATAGGTCTCGCCGTTAAACCAGCCGCTTTCCTCCATAAGCTCGATGTAGGCGTGATATGCGCCGTTTTCGCTTATGCGGTACGAAAACAGATATCCGTCCTCGAGTGTTATGTCGTAATCGCACAGCCTGTATCCGCGAGGCTTTTCGCCAAGCGCTATCAGCCGGTCAAATTCGATCTTATCGCGGACTATGTATTCGGGAATTGGAATATCCCTTGCGATAATCATGGTTCTGGAACGGTAGGCGAGATTTCTCGTAACTATACCGCCCGCGCACCCGCTGGGGAAGCGCTCCTCGTCGTACAGCCAGCAATACATGCCCTTTTTTCGCAGCTCCTCCTCGGAATACTCTACGAGCTGCATGTACTCATCGCTGAGATACGGCGTATCCATGCCCGTGCGGGGATGCAGCATCGCGCCGCCCATGCCCATTATTTGGAAGTTCTCTATCTGCTTTTCGATCCTGTCCTTCGTTACGTGGCAGTTCCATGCCCAGAATGGCACGCCCCTGTATTCGCTTGAAGGGCTTTTGAAGTCTTCGCTTTTGAACGGAAAATCTTTTTTGGGATACAGCATGCTTGCACCTCCTGCGTCGGCGTCGTCGCGGTCAGACTAAAATCACAGCATTTCGGCCGCTTCAAACATGGCGGCGATGTTTCTGGGCGGTATGTCGGGCAGCACGGCTTCATGGCTCGGCGATATCACAAGCCCGGTGGGGAAGAGCTGTCTTAATTCCCTGACGCGCGCTTTTACGTCCTCCGCGCTGCCGTTTACGAGCAGATCCTGCGTATCCATGCCGCCCACAAAGGACGCGCTGTCTCCGAACTTCGCTTTAAGCTCCTCCGCGCTCATGCCTGCGGCCTTGGCCTGTATGGGATGAACAGCGTCTACTCCGCAGTCGAACAGAGAAGCGATTATAGGCACTATCGAGCCGCATGAATGGTAAATAACCTTTATGCCGTAGTCGTGCGCCTGGTTTGTGAGCAGACGGCAGCCCGGCAGCACAAACTCTCCAATAAGGTCGGGCGAAAGCATGAGCCCTCTCTGCGTGCCCATGTCGTTGCCGATTATCACGCTGTCGAGTCTGCCCTTGGCGCCTTTATAGAATATTTCGTTGGCCTTCAGATAGAAATTCACTATTCTGTCGTTCACCGCGTGCACCAATTCGGGGTTGTCTATCATGTTCATGAAGCAGTTGTTCATGCCGAAGGCGGCGCAGGTGTCCTGAAAGTGCGCGCTCCAGACCATGCCGACTGAGGCCCTGTCCTTCGGTAACGCGGCAAAACGCCTTTCGATCTCGGCGGGATCCATGTATTTCTCGGGATCCGGCCAGTTAAATTCGTCCACCTCGCTTACGTCCTCGCTGTCGGCGAAGAAGCCGGGCGTGGTCAGCGTGCGGTTCACCTTGTCCACGTTGCCGCGGCAATACCAGTCGAACGCGGCGTAGATGGCGCTTGCGGTGTCGCTCTCGTAGGGAGGCTCGATATGGTACACGTCGTCGCCGAGCTTAGCCTTGAAGGAGGGCATGTCGCTAACGCCGAAGTATTTATACAGCGCAGGCAGGCTCGTCTGATCCGGCATGCCTACCCAGCAGGCGGGACGGTCAACGCGCTTGCGCTCAATTGTAGCCAGAAACCTTTCTTTCGATGTCATATGCTTAGTCCTCCTTAACGTACATGAACACTTTAACGTCGTTGGGCTTTATGGTGACCCTGCCCTTGGCCGTTTCACCGGTCAAAAGGCTTACATGCTTTCTGTTGCCCAAATCCAACAGGGCGTCATTGGAACCGTGATTGAGCACAAAGTATATTTTTCTCTTTTCATCCTCGCGGCAGGTGATCTCAAGCTCGCCGCTGTAGGGCAGAACGCTGCTAAGACCGAGAGAATCGACAATGTGCTTGATTGCGTCAAGCTCCGGCTGAGTGCCTATGTATACGGCCTTGCCCTTGCCGTAGACGTTTTCAGTCACGGCGGGGGAGCCCGCGTAAAACTCGCGCGTGAAGCCGCCAAGCGCTTTTGCGCCCTCAAGTCGTATTACGTCGCAAATCAGGCGGCATGCATATTCACGCCCGTCAAGCTCAAACGCGTTTTCTCTTCCGGCGAGCAGCGCGTCCGTTTCCTCGACAAAAAGCCCCAGCACGTTTCTTAAAAACGCAGGATAGTCCTTTGCGGGCAGCTGGTCATTTTCGTCCACAAGCCCGGACATCGCCGTCGCTATCAGCGTGCCGCCGTTCTTTACGAACTCTTCAAGCTTTTCGCTTAGCCCCGGCTTGAACATGTACAGCATGGGGGTCACTATAACCTTATAATCGGAAAAGTCGCGGTCGCAGCCGAGTATGTCCACAGCGATGTTCTTCTCGAAAAACGCCCTGTAGTACAGGTTTACCGTGTCGAGGTAGTCTATGTCCTTGTTGGGGCCGGAGGAGTTTTCGAGCGCCCACCAGTTATTCCAGTCAAACAGCATGCCCACGTCGGCCTTGCTCCTCATGCCCGGAAGCACGGGGGAAAGCTTTTCGAGCTCCGAGCCCAGATATGTCATTTCCTTAAATACTCGCGTATCCTCTCTGCCGGATACGCCGACAACTGCGCCGTGGAATTTTTCCTGCCCCGCGCGGCTCTGCCTGAGCTGGAAAAACAGGCAGCTGTCCGCGCCGTGCGCCAGCGCCTGATATGTCAGCATTCTAACTTCGCCTGGACGCTTGAGCACGTTGTAGGGCTGCCAGTTTTGCTGGTTTGGGCTCTGCTCGGCCAATAGAAAGCTCTGCCCGCCCTTGAGACCGCGCATTATGTCGTGCTTGAGCGCCACAAGTGATTTATCGTGCGTCGGCCAAGGGTAATTGTCCCAGCCGATAATATCCATGCGCCCTGCCATCACAAACTGATCGAGCTTCTTTATGTAACCCGACATGTTGGTCTGTATGGGCTTGTCGCTGTAGCGGCGAATGGCGTTATATTCGTTTGTGAAGCAGTCGGCGGTGGAATCTGTCACGAAGCGCTGATAATCCAACTCGACGGTGGGGCAGAAGCGGTAGTCATCGTTCAGCTCCGTGGGCAGGTTGATTTCCTCCCAGTCGTAGAGCGTTCTGCCCCAAAATGACGTGTACCAGCGCTCGTTGAGCTTTTCAATGCTGCCGTAGCGCTTTTTGAGCCAGAGAATGAACTTCTCGCGGCAAATGGGGCAATAGCAATGCGTGCCGTATTCGTTGGCCACGTGCCACAATTTGAGCGCGGGATGCCCGGCGTAACGCTTCGCCATCTCACCAGCTATAGCCGCCGCGCGTTTAAGGTACACCGGGCTGTTATAGCAAAACATCACTCGCATGCCGTGGGTTCTGCGCCTGCCGGCTATGTCCACGGGCAGCACCTCGGGATACTTCGCGCTCATCCATGCGGGCTGCGCCACAGTAGGGGTAGCGAGGTTCACGCCTATGCCGTTTTCGGCGAAGCGATCCATTAGCTTGTCGAGCCAACCGAAATTGTATTGTCCTTCGGCAGGTTCAAGCTTGGCCCACGAAAACACGGGCAGCGTAACCAGATTTATGTGCGCTTTTTTGAGAAGGCGCATATCCTCGTCAATGGTTTTCTCGTCCCACTGATCGGGATTGTAGTC
>JAFPYA010000256.1 GCA_017412445.1 Clostridia bacterium | reverse complement strand
GGGGCCAGCACAACCTCTTTTTTATATTCTGCGAGATATTTGTAAAGCTTACTCATGCGAACGATATTCCCTTTGATTGTCGCAGACCCCCGCTGTAAGGCGAGGGTCTTTGGATGCTTATTCGAGCTCGAACGCACCCGTATAAAGCTGGTAATATTGACCTTTTTGATCGAGCAGCTGCTCGTGAGTGCCGCGTTCTATAATCCTGCCGTGCTCGAGCACCATGATTACGTTGGAATTTTTGACCGTAGACAGCCTGTGCGCGATTACGAACACCGTTCTTCCCTCCATCAGCTTATCCATGCCCTTTTGTACGATCTGCTCGGTGTGGGTGTCTATGGAGGAGGTGGCCTCGTCGAGTATCATGACCGGCGGATTGGCGACGGCGGCGCGCGCTATTGCGAGCAGCTGGCGCTGACCCTGCGACAGGTTGTCGCCGTTTGAGGTGAGCATGGTGTTGTAGCCATCTGGCAGACGAGTTATGAATTCATCGGCGCCCGCAAGCTTCGCGGCCTCGACACATTCTTCGTCGGTCGCGTCGAGCTTGCCGTAGCGGATATTATCTATTACCGTGCCTGTGAACAGGTTGGTATCCTGAAGCACCAGACCCAGCGAACGCCTGAGGTCGTTTTTCTTGATCTTGTTTATGTTTATGCCGTCATAGCGGATTTTGCCATCCTCTATGTCGTAAAATCGATTCAACAGGTTTGTAATCGTCGTTTTGCCGGCACCTGTCGCGCCGACAAAGGCCACCTTCTGACCCGGCTTTGCGTAGAGGGAAATGTCGTGCAGCACCGTTTTGCCCTCTTCGTAGGCAAAGTCGACCTCCTCCATTCGCACGTCGCCCTCGAGCTTTTTGTAGCTGACCGTGCCGTCATGATGCGGATGCTTCCACGCCCACGTGCCGGTCTGCTTTTCGGATTCCGTCACGTTGCCTGCCTCATCTATGACCGCGTTAACCAGCGTAACATAGCCTTCGTCGGCTTCGGGTGCCATGTCTATCAGGCCAAACACTCGCTCGGCGCCCGCTAGCGCCATGGCGATGCTGTTTACCTGCTGCGCAACCGAGTTTACGTTGCCCGTGAACTGCTTAGCCATGTTCAAAAAGGGCACCACCGTTGCTATTGCAAGCGCGGATACGCCCCCCTGCACAATCGCATACACGCCGACGTTGGGCGTCTTAAGCAGTATCAGCGCGCCGCCGATGAGCGCGATGCTCGCGTAGAGTATGTTGCCGATGTTGTTTATTATGGGACCCAGAATGTTGGCGTATGCGTTGGCTTTGAAGTTGTCGTTTCTCAGCTCCTCGTTGAGCTTTTCAAAGTCTTCACGGCTGCGATCCTCGTGGTTGAAGACCTTTACGACCTTCTGGCCGTTCATCATCTCCTGTATGAGGGCCTCGCTTCTGCCCACGGACTTTTGCTGACGCACGAAGTATCTGGCTGAGCCGCCGCCTATCCTGCGCGTGATGAACAGCATGCCCACCACACCGGCGCACACCACGAGCGTAAGCCACAGACTGTAATAGAGCATTATTCCCAACACCGCGACAATTATTATGCCCGACTGCAGCAAGGCCGGCAGCGTCTGAGATATGAGCTGCCTCATCGTGTCTATGTCGTTTGTGTAACGGCTCATTATGTCGCCGTGTTTATTTGTGTCAAAGAAACGTATCGGCAGGTTCTGCATCTTGTCGAACATTTCCCTGCGCATCTTGTTCAGGAACCCCTGTGTCAAATAAGCCAGCATCTGGTATTGGAAAATGACAACTACCAAAGACAGCAGATAGAAGCAGCCAAGCGTCACAACCTTAGGCACTATGAGCTTTGAGGCTTCTGCCCAGCCTATTTTGTTTTGTACGGAGTCCGTTATTATGGTGATTATTTTCTGTTGGAATATCGCGGGCAAGGTCGCGGTGACAGATGTAATCACTATGCAGACGATTATAGCGGGCACGAGACGCGGATACGCTTTAATGAGCATCTTAAGCAAGCGGGAGATGGTGCCCTTGTTGATTTTTGGCCTCCCCTTGAACTGCTTATTCATTGTCGTCCCTCCCCGTAGTCTGCTCCTCATAGATTTCCTTGTAGATGGGGCTGGTTTTCATAAGCTCCTCATGGCTGCCCGCCGACAGAATTTGTCCGTTGTCGAGAATCACTATCATGTCGGCGTCCTGCACCGAGGCAATGCGCTGAGCGATTATAAGCTTCGTGGTATCGGGTATGTATTGCTTAAAGCCCATGCGGATCAGCGCGTCGGTCTTTGTATCGACCGCGCTGGTCGAGTCGTCGAGTATGAGAATTTTTGGCTTTTTCAACAGGGCGCGCGCTATGCAGAGCCTCTGCTTCTGGCCACCCGAAACGTTTGTGCCACCCTGCTCTATGTATGTATCGTAACCCTCCGGGAAGGAGGACACGAACTCGTGCGCCTGGGCGAGCTTGCATGCTTCAATAAGCTCCTCATCGCTCGCCTGCTCGTTGCCCCAGCGCAGATTGTCTTTAATCGTGCCTGAGAAGAGCTGGTTCTTTTGAAGCACCATGGCAACCGCGTCTCTGAGCGCGGCTATATCATACTCTCTTACGTCCCTGCCGCCTACGCGTACGCTCCCCTGTGTCGCGTCATACAGGCGCGGAATCAATTGCACCAGCGTAGATTTGCCAGAGCCTGTGCCGCCAAGTATGCCTACCGTCATGCCGGATTTAATATGCAGGTCAATATCCTTGAGCGTATCGTTTTTGGCGCTCTTTGAATACTTAAAGCTCACGTTGTCAAAGTCTATAGAGCCATCCTCGATCGTGTAAACGGGATTTGCAGGGTTTTTGAGCGTGGATTCCTCGTTCAGCACCTCAGAAATACGGCGCATGGATTCGAGCGAAATAGTGATTATGACGTATATCATCGAAAGCATCATAAGCGACATAAGCACCTGAAAGCCATATGTAAGCATGGCCGAGAGCTGGCCTACGCCTATACCCGCAGTGCCATTTATAACGAGCCTTGAGCCTACCAGGAGCACAAACACCATGTTGAAATACAGGCATGCCTGCATTAGCGGGTTGTTGAACGCGACTATGCGCTCAGCCTTCGTGAAGTCTGCGCGTATGCTTTCGGCCGCGTCGCCGAACTTTTTCTTCTCATAATCCTCTCTGGCAAAGCCCTTTACTACGCGCATCGCGCGCACGTTTTCTTCAACCGATTCGTTGAGCTTGTCGTATCTTTTGAATACCCTGTGGAACGCGGGCATTGCCTTGCGGGTGACGAATATGAGGCCCACAAGCAGCACAGGGATGACCACCAAGAAGGTGAGCGCGAGCTTGCCGCCCATAATGCTTGCCATCACCACGGCGAAAATCAGCATCAGAGGCGCACGCACGGCGGTTCTGATAACCATCATAAAGGACATCTGGGTGTTGCTGACATCCGTCGTCATTCGCGTTACCAGCGAAGCGGATGAAAACCGGTCTATGTTTTCAAACGAGAAGCCCTCTATACGGTCGAACATGTCGTGCCTCAGGTTTTTGGCAAAGCCCGCCGAGGATTTGGCGCTGGCGTAAGCGGCAAGACCGCCGCAGCACAGGCTGACAACGGCCATTATGACCACAATTACTCCCGTTTTAACCAGCTGGTTCATTTCGACGCTTTTTTGTATTTTCTCTATGAGGTCGGCGGTTATAAAGGGTATCAGGCATTCGATGATCACCTCGCCCACAATCGCAACGAACGAGATAATCGCCTGCTTTTTATATTCCCTTATGCTTTTAAGCAACGTTTTTATCATTCGGTTCTCCTTCAAGCAAAGCTGCCCGTAAGTCTTAAAGCATTGAGTGTCAAGCGTCGATTTGCATTAGTCTCGCCCAGTCCGCAAGCGTGATGTCTGCGGAAACAAGCGAGGTATCGGTAAGCGTTCTTATTTTCTTTTGAATAAATGCGTTTTTGCGCTTAGCAGCGGCGTAAGCTGCCGCGCCGTCCTTGAGCAGAAGCTCACTGCCATTGAACACGAGCTCGACAGGAGAAGGCGCTATGCCGTTTTCGAGCTTTTGCAGCTCTATAGCGATTTCAGCTTCCGAAGGGATGCCTGCCGCATCAAGCGGCCTGTACAAGCCGCCGTAGGTGTTTTCGTTCATCAAAAGACAGTTGACCTCGTCGGTCGTGTCCTTGATTATGTCGTTGCTGACCATGTAGTCGCTCTCCTTTGAGGTTTCCATCTCCATAGGAAAACGGCTGGCGCGAAGCTGGATATTCTCTTCATTGTCGCCGCGCAGACGCATTCTGTCGAGGAGCACGTTCAGGTTATCAACATACAGAAACACGCTTAGTATTTTGGTGATGTCGCTGAGCTTCTCTTTGTAGGTACGCGCGCCCAGTACGTCTATGTCCTTTATAAGCGTTTTGCCGCCGGCGAGATGGTGCCTTAACACCTGCCTGCTGCCGCCGTAGTAATCATTGTCGTGTATGATCTGCCACTCGTATATTTCGCCCTCGTCTATAAGCTCCCTGAAGCGCTCCTTCGTAACGAAGTGATATGGATTGCCCTCTACCTCGCCCTCGCGCATGGCTCTTGTGGTAAGCGTAGGGAAAATCTCGTAGCGTTCAGGGTAAAGCGAGATAAGCTCTTTGATTATCGTGTTTTTGCCTACACCGGCGCAGCCTACAAATGCAGCAAGCATATAAACACCTCCCATTTTGTATGATTATAAGGAAAATTTCTTCAATGTCAAACAGTATGGCGTTGCATTCGTTTTGATTTTATGTTACAATACCAAAGGAGAAAGGGTGATGCTATGTATATTACCGAATTTGCCTCGTATAAGCGCGAGAACGATTGGACGCAGGCCTTTAAAAAGGCAATAGAGAAGCTCGACGCTCAAGGCGGCGGAGTGCTGAAAGTGAGCGCGGGCGTATACTATACAGCTCCCATAAAGCTGGTCAGCCATATGAAGCTTGAGATAGAGGCTGGAGCGGAAATACGTTTCTTTGACGACCTTGAGCGCTTCGATGTGATCGACCTCGAATTTGAAGGCATACTCGGCAAAAGCTATATGCCATGCCTTTACGCCGAAAACGCCGAGTTTATAACCGTCTGCGGCGAGGGCACGCTGAACGGTCAGGGGACTAAATGGTGGAAGCTCATACGAGCCAGGGAGCTTAAATGCAACCGTCCTTACCTCGTTTGCTTTAACCGCTGCCGCCACGTGACGATTTCGGGACTTACGCTGACTCAAAGCCCCGTGTGGACGGTGCATCCGCTCAGATGCAGCGATGTTGCAATCAAGGATCTTCGCATCATAAACCCGTCCGACTCGCCGAACACCGACGGTATAGACCCCGATGGCTGCGAGGATGTGACGATCGATAACTGCTATATTGACGTGGGCGACGACTGCATAGCCATAAAGTCCGGCACAGAGGACACCATAGCTCCCACCCCCTCATGCCGAATCATTATCAGTAACTGCCACTTTTTGCACGGCCACGGCGGCGTTGTGCTAGGCAGCGAAATGAGCGGCGGCATACACGACGTGGTGGTTTCAAACTGTGTATTCCACGAGACGGACAGAGGCATACGTTTAAAGACCCGCAGAGGCCGCGGCGGCGACGTGAGCGGGCTGAGGGTCAATAACCTGATGATGGACGGCGTGATGTGCGCTTTCGTTTTCAACATGTTCTACTTCTGCGGCAAAAACGGCAAAACGCCGTATATTTCGAATAAGCTGCCTCAGGAGATAAACGCCGGTACGCCGTCGCTCAGCGATGTAAGCATAACGGGCGTAAGCATCAAAAACTGTACCGCGTGCGCGGGCTATTTCTACGGTTTGCCCGAGCGCCCGGTGGACAACGTCACTATAAGCGATGTAAGCGTAAGCTTCACCGACGCGGAGCCTGCCACTCCCGCCATGATGGCCGACTGCCCCAAGATGCAAAGGCGCGGCTTCTATCTAAGAAACGCAAAGCGCGTAAACATAAGCGGACTGCAATTCTCCGGGCTCGAAGGCCCTGAGTTCGATACGGATGAATAATTGATATGAGGTGAAAATATGGCAAACATACCCACTCCCCACATTACCGCAAAGGCGGGCGACTTTGCAAAAACCGTACTCATGCCCGGCGATCCGCTGCGCAGCAAGTTTATTGCCGAGCATTTTCTCGAAAACCCGGTGCTCGTAAATAACGTGCGCGGCGTACAGGGCTATACAGGCTCATACAAGGGCAAGCGCGTGTCCGTGATGGCTTCAGGCATGGGTATGCCCTCCATAGGCATATACAGCTACGAGCTGTTCAACTTCTATGACGTGGACAACATCATACGCATTGGCTCTGCGGGCATGATCAGCGAAAAGCTCAAAGTGCGCGACATAGTTGCTGGCATGAGCGCCTTTACCAATTCCGCCTTCGGCAAGCAGTACGGCTTTGACGGCACCGTCTGCCCCACCTGCAGCTATGAGCTGTTGGTCAAGGCCATGAATACCGCCGAAAAGATAGGCGCACACATGGTCGCGTGTCCCATTTATTCGTCAGATTGCTTTTACGACGAATCCGCTCCTCTGGGCAAGCTCAAAAAACTGGGCGTGCTGGCGGTAGAAATGGAAGCCGCAGCGCTCTACCTTAACGCCGCGTTTGCCGGCAAAAACGCGCTCGCCATCTGCACGATCAGCGACAACCCCTTTACCGGGGAGGGATTAAGCGCCGAAGAGAGGCAGAACAGCTTCACTCAGATGATGGAAATCGCGCTGGAGATCGCATAAGCGCTTTTATCTTTTCATCAAACTGTCTGACATACATTAAAGTTAATCGATCAGAAAGAAAACCGAAGCCATCCATAACATTAATCTGCTTCGGTTTTCTCTTTAAATT
>JAFPYA010000255.1 GCA_017412445.1 Clostridia bacterium | reverse complement strand
GTAAGCTTTTCATTTTTATCTGTGTAAAATACCTCAATTGGTTCTGAATAGTCATGCACAAAAATCTGGATAATAACGCCTTTTTTTACGTTGGCATTCCCCAGCTTTACCACTTTTTCAATGCTATTAAAAGGTATAGTGGTGTCTTTATAAACCAATCCTTTATCGGCAATAGAAATTACTTCGCCTACAAGTCCGTAAACAGTGTATAATTCCTTCATAACTATGCTCCTTTCACAGATGGATTACTGTATTATAGAAGAGTTTGTTTTTTTCCTTGCAACTTAAACTCCTCAGCACATCCATGCGAGCAGTTTCTCTCCCCGCAGTTTGTTTACCGCTTCGATGAAGAAGAAGTCGGCGTAGGTCATAGTGATGTGGCGGGTGTCGGGGCGCCATGCGGTGGAGCATTTGGTGAATATGGCGGGCTCGTCATCTGACCAGTCGGCGCTGTCGGCCTCCTGAGCCTTGAGTATACTTATGGCGGCGTCGAAATAGCGGCGGCCCTCGTTTTCGTCCAAGGCGCGGGCGAGCTCAAGCAGGCCGGAGGCGGCTATGTTGCCGGCGGCGTTGTCCTTAAGGGCTGGCTGAGGCGGCTGGCGGAAGTCGCAGCGGGGGATAAAGTCGTCCGCTATCTGGCTTATAAAGTAGTCGGCCACGCGGCGGGCGGCGTCAAGGTATTCGCCCTTTCCGGTGTTCAGGAAGCTGAGCGTGAAGCCGTAGAGCGCCCAGGCCTGTCCTCTTGACCAGCTTGAGCCGGAAAAACAGCCCTGACCCGCGGGATTGTCTGTGTATTCGCCGGTTTCGGGGTCGAAATCCACTATGTGGTTGCAGCTGCCGTCGGGGCGCAGGAAGTACTTGACGGTGGTGTCCGCGTGGCGCATCGCTATGTTTTTGTAGCGCGGATCGCCCGTGTGGCGGGTGCCCCAGTACAGCAGGGACAGGTTCATCATGCAGTCGATTATCGCCCTGCCAACGTTTTCGCTGCCGTTCCACGCGCGTATGAAGCCCACAGGGTTGAAGCGCCCGGCCAGCAGATTCGCGGCCAGAAGCGTGCGGTCAAAGCTGTCCATGTTGCCCTCGAGCGCGAAGCGCACGCCCGAATGTATCAGCCACATGAAGCCCACGTCGTGATGCAGCTTTTTGAAGTTGCGCAGCGCCTCATCCAGCATGCTCTCGGCGCGGATAGCCTCCTCGCGGTAGAGCTTTTCGCCTGTCATCAGGTACATCTGCCACATCGAGGCCGGCCAGAAGCCGTTCGTCCACCAGTCGATGTCGGTGGGCTGCCACGCGCCGTTTGAGGTGGAGTAGGGCATGAAGCTTACCCTGCGCGCCTTCTCAACGGAGGCAGGCATCTTTTCCCTGAGCCTGAGCGTTACGTCTTCAAGCCACTTGTCGCCCGAAATTGCCCTCGTGATATCGAACATGGTAAAACCCTCCCGCTATATTTGATTATTACTTATCTGAGTCAAACGCGCGGTTTGTAAAACAGGAGCACAGCCCGTGGAAGGAGCTTTTATTCCTCCTCTTCCTCGCCCGTATTGAGGCCCATCGCGAAGCTTACGGGCAGGGAGAAGGTTATCGCGCCCGCCTCGGTGGAGGGGCCGCACTCGTTGATTATGGCCTTCATAATCGCGGCCTTGTCCTTAACGGAGGCAACTATCATCAGTATCTCCTTTTCGTCAGAGAGTGAGAGGTTGAAGAACTTGTCCTTGAGTACGTTGGCGGTGCCCTTGGCGTGCAGGATTGTGCCGCCGCGCGCGCCCGCGCCGTTGGCTGCGTTCATCAGCTGCTCGGAGTGACCCTCGTTTGCTATCACCAAAATAAGCTCGCTTTTGTACTCCGCGCCGACGGGGGTTTTGTAGTTCGTGTCTGAGCCCTTCATGTATTCCAAGGTCTTTGCGCCTCCTATGCTTTTTATAGGTACCGCGACCGAGATGCCGTTGCCCGGTGCGTCTATGAACATGCGCCGCTTGACCGCGCGCATCAGCTTTTGGGTGCTCGTCTCGCCCGCGGTGGAAAACACCGCGCACTTGGGATTTTCGGTGAGCCCCAGCGCCTCCAGCCTGCGCTTTGAGGCGGTGCCGCGCCCGCGCAGCTCGAAGCTGAGCTTGAGGTCGAGCTTCTCGAGTATGGCGGTGTACTCGTCCATCTGGGGCGGTTCGATTATCGTGATAATAAGGTTCATTCGGCGGCCTCCATAAGCTCTATTATCTCGTCGTCCACGAGCGTCTCGGCGGGCGCGCTCTTGCCCTGCCTTATGCGCGCTATGAGACCCAGGCTCTGCACCGAGAGCAGGGGCATCATCGCAACCAGCGCCACCAGGCCGAAGGCATCCGAGAGCACGTTACCCCTGGAGGCGCGGCAGGCGCCCATCATGAACTGCAGCATGAACGTGGCGGTCATTGGGCCCGAGGCGACGCCGCCAGAGTCGAAGGCGATGGCCGTGTAAAGCTCGGGCACGAAAAAGCTCATTATCAGCGCCAGCGCGTACCCCGGCAGCACAAACCACAATATGCTTATGCCGGTCAAAACGCGGGTCATGGCCAGCGCCATCGCTGCGCTTATGGCGAAGGACAAGCCGATTTTTACGCTCCTGCCCGATATCGCGCCGCCGCTGACCTTCTCTATCTGCGTCTGAAGTGTGTACACGGCGGGCTCAGCGGAGATTATAAACCAGCCCAAAACCGCCGACAGGGGAATGAGCAGGTATTTATACTTGCTTGCGCCTATAAGCTTGCCTATCTCGTTTCCCAGCGCTGAAAAGCCCACGTTCACGCCGGTCAAAAACAGCACCAGCCCCGCAAACGTTATGAGCAGGCCCAGCAGTATCCTGAAAAAGGCCTTGCGGCTTAATTTCAGATACGCGAACTGAAACACTATGAACGCCGCCATCACGGGCGAGAGTGCCCTGACCATCTCGAGCATGTAATGGGGAATGGAGCTTATGTAGTGCCTGCCGAGCTGCGTAGTGGTCTGCCAGCTGTCGCGCACAAGCGCGCTGTCCGAGACCGAGGTATCGCGGTAAAAGCAGGCGAGTATCAAAACCGAGAGTATCGGGCCTATGGAACACAGCGCCACCAGGCCGAAGGAGTCACTCTCGGCGCGGCTGTCCGAGCGTATGTAGCTTATGCCAACGCCGAAGGCCAGCACGAAGGGCACCGTCATGGGTCCCGTGGTCACGCCGCCGGAATCAAACGCCATCGCCAGCTGATCCTTGGGGCTGAAGATTGTGAGCGCGAGCACGAGGGCGTAGCCTATCATCAGCATGTACCTGAGCTTAATGCCAAATATCATCCTGAGCATGGCAAGTGACAGAAATATGCCTACGCCCACGCCCACGGTCACCACCAGCAAAAGCGAGTTTATGTGCGGCACCGTGTCGGCGAGCACCTGCAAGTCGGGCTCGGCCATGGTTATAAACACGCCCAGCGCGAACGTGACCGCGATGATGAGCGGCAGCTTTTTCGTCTTGGTGAGCGCCGCGCCCATGTGGCTGCCTATCGAGGTAAGCGAGCTTTCGCTGCCCATTGTGAACAGCGTCATGCCCAGTATCAGCATCAGCGAGCCCACCGTGAAGGCCAGCGCCAGATCAGTTGGCGCGGGCACGCAGATCAGGCAGAGCGCCGCGACCAGCGCCACGATGGGCGCGACCGATTTAATGGATTCCCTGAGCTTCAGCGTGAATACGTGCTTGTTTTCCGTGTTAACGTAAGCCTGCTTCAATTATGGTCGTCTCCGTCTGTTTATTTTGCAGTGAGAATGTCCTTATGGTTTGCCCTCCTGATCAGTGCGCACGGGAGTTTTAATCATTGGACGCTTTATCGTTTTCGTAAATGTACAGAAGCGCTGCGCTGTAGTTTTTGAGGCGCTCGGTCAGATCCTCGATCTTTTTGAGGTCTGAAGCGCTCGGCCTGCCCCTGTTTTGTCTGATGAGGAGCCTGCTCAATTCATTAAAGCAGGAGATTATCTGCTTTCTGTCGCGGCGGTCGATGGACTTGCCGTGGGAGTCGAGGGCGGCATCCACGCGCCTTAGCAAATCCGCGGCCTCGGCGCGCACGTCGCTTGTCTCAGAGGCGGCGTCGCCGTCGACTCCGGCGGCGTTTCCCTTAGGCTCAACGCGCTCACGCCTGTGTGCGTTTTGGAACGGGCTGCGCGTATAGCCGCTTGCGCCCGTGCCGCCGTGAGCGGCATCGTACGCGCGGCGGCCTTCTTCGTATGCCTCGCGCCACGAGCCCTGCGCGCCGCCGTAAGCGTCCCCGCACGCCTCGCTTTGCGCGCGGCGTATCTCCTCCTCGCTCATGCGCTCGCCTGTGGTGATGGTAATGCTCTGCCTGCGGCGGGTGACCAGGTCGCGCGCCGAGACCTGCAAAAGCCCGTTCACGTCTATGTCGAAGGTCACCTCTATCTGGGGCACGCCCGCGGGGGCGCGCTGTATGCCGTCCAGACGGAAGCGGCCTATGCTCTTGTTGTCCTTAGCCAGAGGGCGCTCGCCCTGCAGCACGTTTATTTCCACGCTGGACTGGTAGGCGCTGACCGTGGTGAACACCTTGGAAAACTGCGTGGGCAGCGTGGTGTTGCGGTTTATGAGGCGGGTGGCCTTGCCGCCCACGGTCTCTATAGACAGCGACAGCGGGCACACGTCGAGCAGCAGTATGCCGCTTGCGCCCCTCTGAGAGTGCACGCCCTTGTCCGCAGAGCCGAGGGCTATGGTCTTGTCGCCCGCCAGAAGGTTCGCCTGCAGCGCCGCGCCCTGCGCCACGCACTCGTCGGGGTTTATGCTGCGGCTGGGCTCTATGCCCGTAAGCTCCTTCACCTTCTGCCTTACGGAAGGCATGCGCGTGCAGCCGCCAACCAGTAGCACCATGCCCAGCTCGCCCGCGACGACGCCCGCGTCAGAAAGCGCCTGCCTTACGGGCCCGGCGGTTTTCTCCACGAGGTCGTGCGTCAGCTCGTCGAATTTGGCGCGGGAAAGCGCAAGATCGAGGTGGAGCGCGGTGCCGTGATCCTGAGCGATGAAGGGCAGCATTATCTGTGTCAGCTCCATCTGGCTGAGTTCCTTCTTGGCGTTTTCTGCCGCCTCCATCACGCGCGCCAGCGCCGCGGGGCTCTGGGACAAATCAACGTTGTTTATGCGCTTGAATTCGCTCATCATCCAGTCTGCCACGCGCGCGTCGAAGTCGTCTCCGCCCAGATGGTTGTCGCCGCAGGTGGCCAGCACCTCTATTACGCCCGCGCCTATCTCTATCACACTCACGTCAAACGTGCCGCCGCCCAGGTCGTACACGAGTATCTTCTGCTGCTGGCCGTTTTCGAGACCGTAGGCCAGCGCCGCGCTGGTGGGCTCGTTGATTATTCTGAGCACGTTCAGTCCGGCTATGCGCCCGGCGTCCTTTGTAGCCTGGCGCTGTCTGTCATCGAAATAAGCCGGGACGGTAATGACCACGCGGCTGACCGGCTCGCCCAGATAGTCCTCCGCATCTTTTTTGAGTTTTTGCAGGATCATTGCGGATATTTCAGGAG
>JAFPYA010000254.1 GCA_017412445.1 Clostridia bacterium | reverse complement strand
GCTCCTCAGGCTGGAATTCGTCTGGCTCCTCCGGCTGGAACTCTTCGAGCTCCTACGGCTCTAACGGCGGCACGCTGACCCCGCCCGCAGGCTACGGCAACAGGTATTACGGCGGCTCGTCCGCAGGCACGGCGTTCACGGTCTCGGCCAGCAGCTTTGCTGCATCAGGCTCCGAGAACTGCGATCCCACAAAGGCCATCGACAACGATGCCTACACCAGCTGGAACACCAACGGCGAGAGGGAGGGCGCGTGGATAGAGCTGATCTCCACGAGCGGTCCCAGAACTGTGAACGGACTGCGCATACAAAACGGCTACCACAGACGCCAGACCTCCTCAAGCCTGTACTATTATCGCTATTCGAGGGTCAAGAGCTTCTCTCTCTACGTGGACGGCATATACGTAATGAGCGGCAAGCTCGACGACACCTTCGACTGGCAGAACGTCCCCTTCGGCTACCAGATTACCGGCACGGTGTTTACGATATTCATCGACAGCGTGTATCAGGGCACGGGTACGCCCGAGAGCAACTACGGCGTGTGCATCACGGATATACTGCTCATCTGACATCGCATGAAATCAGGCCCGGCGGCACTTTCAGAGTGCCGCCGATTTTTATTTCAAGTGTTATGCATATTTCACATTCAATGCCTTGAAAACGCGCAAAAGGGGTATATAATTACACTAAGAAATAATGGCGGGCAAAATTATGATAAATGACGAAAAGGGTGTGACTTTCAAAGGCGTATTGCTGCGCATAGCGTCGTTCTTGAAGCCCAAAAAGGACACGGACATGACGCAGGGCAGCATAATTATGCAATTGCTTACCTTCAGCGTGCCGATGATGCTGGGGCTTCTGTTTCAGCAGCTTTACAGCACCGTGGACGCGCTGGTCGTGGGCAAATTCGTAGGTCCCGTGGCGCTGGCGGCGGTCGGCTGCAACAGCAGCCTGATAAACACGGTGGTAGGGACGTTTGCGGGGCTCGCCACAGGCGCATCCGTGGTGATTTCGCAGGCCTACGGCGCGCACGACGACGACGCGCTCTCCCGCGCCGTGCACACCACGATAGCCATGACCTTCATACTCTGCTTGGCCGGTACGGCCATAGGACTCATAGCCGCCGAACCTTTGCTCAAGCTCTCAAACCTCACGGATCCGGACGTAAAGCGCGAGGCGCTGAAATATCTCAGAATTTATTTTGCCGGCGTAAGCGGCCTTATGATATACAACATGGGCACGGGCATATTGAGAGCCGTAGGCGACTCCACGCGCCCTGTATTGTTCCTTATAATTTCCGCTATAATCAACACAGTGCTCGACCTGCTGTTTGTGCTGGCGTTTAAGATGGAGGTCGCGGGCGTGGCGCTGGCCACGATCATTTCCCAGCTTATAAGCGCCGTGCTGGTGCTGGTCACGCTTTTGAAAAGCAACGACGCCTACTGCCTGCGCCTAAGTAAGCTGCGCCTGCACAAGGACATGATAAAGCGCATAGTGGCTCTGGGCTTGCCCGCCTCTATCCAATCCGCGATCACCTCGTTCTCAAACGTGTTCGTGCAGTCCTACATCAACTCGCTCAACACCTACGGCATAGCGGGCTGGACGGCCTACAACAGGCTGGATGCCTTCCTCGTGGTTCCTGTGCAGGCTATAGCTATGGCGTCCACCACGCTGGTTGCCCAGAACTGGGGCGCGGGCAAGTATAAACGCGCAAAAGAAGGCACCAACAAGGCAATATTGCTTTCTGTGGGCGTAACAGTGTTTTTGAGCGTGTTCATGGTGCTTTTGGCGGAGCCTCTGGTGGGCATATTCGCAAAGAAAAGCGACGAGGGTTACGTGGAGGTCATAAGGCACGGCGCCTACTTCGTGAGGGTAATTACGCCGTTTTACTTCACGATATGCTTTAACCAGATTTACGCGGGCGCGCTGCGCGGCATAGGCAAATCGGTTGCGCCCACGGTGATAATGCTGTCGAGCTTCGTTGTGTTCAGGCAGATTTACCTGTTCATATTCGGAAGGCTGCTCTATAAAGGCAGCGAGTTAGTCATAGCTTTGGCATATCCGCTGGGCTGGACGGTGTGCTCGATACTTCTGATAATATTCTACCTGAGCAGCGAGCTTGCAAAGGGCAGGAGCGACGACATGAAGCTGTCGCCGGCAGATACGGAAAACACATAACGGGAGCGTTAAAAGAAAAATGTACGCAGAGCAAAAATTTTTCGTCGGGGTTCAGGACACGGGCATGGGCGGCCTCATCACCAACACGGCCCTGATAGAGGATATGTCGGATTCCGCCACTGTTCACGGTATACTCAGAGGGCAGACTGTGGGCGCGATGCGCGGCGAAAATTTGGCGTGGGTCATCACGCACTGGAAGCTTAAGGTGCTTAAGCGCGTGGGCTTTGCCGGCACTATAAAAATCAGAACCTGGGGGCAGAAATACAACGCTGCCTTCGCCAACCGCGACTTCATCGCCTACGACGATAACGATGAAATAATCGCCAAGGCCACGTCCACGTGGATGGTGATAAACACCGTAAAGAACTTTCCTCAGCGACTCACACCCGAGCTCATGGAAGGCTTTGACGCGCCGGAAATGGGGGAGAACTTTCCCGATTTCAGGTTTACAAACGAATCGTATACGAGGCTTGAAGCTGTAAGCACCACCTATTTTACTGTGAACCGCTTCATGGCGGACTACAACAGGCACGTGCACAATTCGGCATACCTCGCAATAGCGCTCGAGGCTCTGCCTGAGAATCTGGACGACTCAAGCTTCGACAACGTTGAAATTACCTATAAAAAAGAAATCAAGCCCTCCCAGAGGGTGAGACTCGACTATTGCAGGGACGGGGATACGCACTACGTGCTCATTTACAGCGAGGACGGCAATACCCTGCACACGGTCATCAAGCTTTGGTAAACAATGAAATGAGATGTGTCTTCATGCGCGAGACTGACATTTTAGGGACCAACCGCTTTGAACGTTACACCAAAACGCGCTGCGGAAGCCGCGCGGTGATTCTGAAAGGCGATAGGATTCTCCTGTCGCACGAGACGCCGCGCGACCTGTGGATGCTGCCCGGCGGCGGACAGGAGGCGGGCGAAACGCCCGAGGAGTGCTGCATAAGGGAAGTTGAGGAGGAAACGGGATTTAAGGTAAGAATCGACCGCGCCATCCTCAAGCTGAACGAGTACTATGAGGAATACCGCTATATCAGTCATTACTTCCTCTGTGAGGTCGTCGGAGAGGGCACGATGCGCCTTACGGCACAGGAGCAAAGGCGCGGTCTCCACCCTGAATGGCTGCCGCTGAGCGAAGCACTGGATCTGTTTTCGCACCATCAGGATTGGGCGGCGACGGATGAAGAGAAGCGCGGCATCTGCTTACGGGAGTTTACCGCGCTCAATGCCTATCTTGAATGCATGGATAATGCAGCCGCACATTAAAAAACGCGTAAGCCCTTGACAAACGGCGTTGCGTGGCGTATCATTTGACAAGTAAACCGATGAAAAAGAGCAAGTAAGCGCCCGAGACCGCTTACAGAGAGCCGCGAGGGGTGGAAGCGCGGCAGCAGGGCGGGCGACGAATGGGACTTTTGAGGGCCAGACAGGCCGGAGGTGGCGCTCCGTTATCAAACGCGTAAGAGTTGGGCGCGTTTCGCGCCAATTCGGGTGGCACCGCAGAAATGTAATTTTTGTCCCGTAAGCTGGCTTGCGGGGCTTTTTGTTTATGACGGAAGGGAGAAACATACAATGGAAGCACAAAACACACCCAAACAACGCATATTCTCGGGCATTCAGCCCACGGGCAACCTGACGCTGGGCAACTATATCGGCGCGCTTAGAAATTTTGGCGTATTGCAGAACGAATACGACTGTCTTTATTCAATAGTCGACATGCACGCCATCACCGTGCGTCAGGAGCCCTCGGAGCTCAGAAAGGCCTGCCTGCGCACCATGGCGATATTCCTTGCCAGCGGCCTTGACCCGGAGAAGAACATAATCTATTTCCAGAGTCAGGTGCCTCAGCACGCGGAGCTCGGCTGGATACTGGACTGCTTCACCTACATGGGGGAACTTAGCCGCATGACTCAGTTCAAGGACAAAAGCGCCAAGCACGCCGACAACATAAACGCGGGTCTGTTCACGTACCCCGTGCTTATGGCGGCGGACATACTGCTCTATATGACCAACCTCGTGCCCATAGGCGCGGATCAGAAGCAGCATCTTGAGCTTGCGCGCGACATCGCCCTGCGCTTTAACGCCGTATACGGCGACGTGTTCAACGTGCCCGAGGGCTACTTCCCCAAGGTGGGCGCAAGGATTATGTCCCTTCAGGACCCCACCCGCAAGATGAGCAAGTCCGATCCTGAGGAGTGCTATATCGCCATCCTCGACAAGCCCGAGATAATACGCAAAAAGCTGCGCCGCGCGGTAACGGACAGCGACAACAGCGTGGTATTTGACCCGGAAAACAAGCCCGGCATAGCAAACCTGATGTCCATCATGTACGCACTCAGCGACAAGAGCATGGACGAAATCACCGCCGATTACGACGGCAAGGGCTACGGCGTATTTAAAGACGCGGTGGCCGACTGCGTGATAAGCGCGCTCGAGCCCATACAGAAGGAATACGACAGAATCAGCGCGGACAAGGCCTATCTGGAGCAGGTAATGATCTCCGGCAGGGAGAGGGCGGAGCAAATCGCATGGAAGACAATGCTCAAGGTGCGCAAAAAAGTGGGATTGGCGGCGCTTAAGCTGTGAGTGAACGCTTTCAAAGTGCGCCTGAGGCAATCAGCTGGATAAACGGGGCCCGCTGGAAGGGCGAAAAGAAGGGTCTGGAAAACACGCGGGCGCTTCTTGAAAAGCTGGGCCATCCCGAGCAGCGCATGGGAAAAATCGTGCACGTGGCGGGCACCAACGGCAAGGGCAGCACCTGCGCCTTTCTGGAAAGCGGCCTGAAGGCCTGCGGCTATCATGTGGGGCTGTTCACCTCGCCGTATCTGCGCTTTTTCAACGAGCGCATCGTCTTTGACGGAAAGCCTATCGACGACGAGGCGCTGATCGACGTAGCCTCCCGCGTGCGTGAGGCCGCCGAAGCGCTCACATATGAGGGAGTCTACTGCACCACCTTTGAGCTGCTCACGGCCTCGGCCTGCCTGTACTATGCGTTGAGGGGCGCGGACTACGCAGTCATGGAGGTGGGCATGGGCGGCAGGCTCGATTCCACCAACGTCCTGCCCTCGTCTGTAAGCCTCATCGCCGCCATAGGAATGGATCACATGCAGAGCCTCGGCGTCACGATCGAGCAGTTTGCTTTTGAAAAGGCGGGCATAATGAAGCCGGGCGTCCCTGTCGTGGTCGCGCCGAATCCCAAAAGCGTAATTCAGGTGATGAAGCAAAACGCCCGCTCGGTCAGCGCGCCGCTCTACCTTGCGGATAAGCCGCTCATCGAGGAGCAAAGCGCCGAGGGCTGCCGCTTTACCTGCAAATTGTCCCGCAGCACTGTTACGCAGACAATCACTATCCCCGGCGCGCATCAGGCGCAGAATGCGGCGCTGGCGCTGACCGGACTGGAGCTGCTGGGCGTGGATATGGCCCGCGCCGTACAGGGCGTTGAGCGCGCCTCCTGGCCGGGCAGACTGGATAAGCGCGGCAACGTGCTAATCGACTGCGCCCATAACCCGCAGGGCGCGAATACGCTCAAAGAATACGTGGAGCGCTTTTTCAAAGGCCGCAAAAAGGTGCTGCTCACCGGCATGATGAAGGACAAGCAGGTCGCATCCTGCTCAGAGATTTTCGGCAGCTTTGCCGATGAAGTCGTGACCACGCAGGTCTCCTGGCCCCGGGCGATAGGCGCCGAGGAGCTGAAAGGCTTTTATCCAAACGCCGCGGCGGCTTTCGACAGCGTAAGCGAAGGGCTGGCTGCCGCGAGAAGCCTCGCCGGAGAAGACGGGCTTGTGATCTGCGCGGGCAGCGTGTACCTTGCAGGCGACGTGATAAACCTCCTTGAAGGGGAAAACGCATGAGAGAAGTCACCATTACCGTGCTGAAAAAGGTCAGGCACGACGACCTCATTGCCCTATACGAAAACCCAATCGAGCACGCCTGCGACATGCAGGAGGGCATGCGCTTTGTCACGGACGGCTACAGCCGCCCCGAGGGACTGTGCGAAAGCGCGTGGGGGAGCATCGCGCCCTTTGCCATGGCGCTTGCCAGCGGCGCAGAGAATTTTTATGACGGCTGGATGAAAAATCCAAGAAGCGCTTTGATCTCCTGCAACGACGGCTTCAGACCCGTGAGCTTCCTTTTGGAGGCCGATGACGGATGAACACCTTTCCGACCGTGAGGTCGGAACTTTTTTTATATACGTGCGTCATAGCTTTAGCCTTAATACGAATGAAAACGGGAGGACAAATACAATGAAACGGGTTTTATCTGTTTTGATAGCGGCGGTTTTGTGCCTTGGCGCAGCTTTTGCTGACGCGCCCGCCGTGGCTCAAAGTATGACCGAGGTAACTCAAAAGGTGGTCGACACACTCGGCATTGGCGAGGAATACACGGATTTCAACGGCCAGTACAACGGCGGCATGTGGAGCCTGAACTGGGAGAAGGAAGACGGTAGCCTCAGCGTAAGCTGCGATGCGGACGGCGTGATATACGACTTTTACCGCTTTGACTATTCCAATGAGAAGCAGGGATTCTCTGGCGGCGCGCGCTTTCCGGACACGCCCGCAGAGGTGCTCGCGGCCACGGCGGAGGAATTTCTTGATGCCGTATTGCCTGAGGGCTGGGGCTGGGAGCTCGGCGAAATCGATGAACAGCTCTACCGCGGCTATTACGCCTCGACGATGGCATCGGGCCGCCTGACGCTCGACGGCAAGCCCACGGACATCAGCTTCACAATCACGCTTGACGCCATGAGCGGCAACGTCACAGGTTATCACAGGGGCGACGCGTACGATATGCGTTCCGTCAGCTTCGCAAAGGATGTTAATCCAGATGAAGCCGCGTACGCCAAGGCCAAGGCGGAGCTGCTGAGCCTGTACGAGATGGAAGCCGTATACATGGTAATAAACGAAAAGGATATGGCGCGCCTGGTCTACAGAGCAAAAAACTCTGACAGAATCGCCATAGATTACGAAAGCGGCGAGCAGATGCGGTTTTCTGCAAGCAGATTCGCAAACGACACTCTGTTCGCGGCCTCAGAGACCGAGGAAGCTGCCGATAAGGGGACAGGCAGCAGCCGTCAGCTTACCGAAACCGAGCTTGCGGGCATAAAGGTATACGAGGACGCCATGACCAGCGACGAGCTTGACGCCGTAATAAAGGCCATGCCCGAATTCGGCCTCGGCGACAGCGACAAGCCCGAGCAGGCAGGTTACTACCTTTCGGACGATAAAGTGTACGCGACGCTCACTTATTACGTCAAAAAGGGTGAGAGCGAATACCTGTATATGAACTTTTATATGGACGCGGTGAAGGGCAAAATCATGAGCCTGTACAGCTACTCCACCGCCTCGCAGGCGCAGGACATGCCTGAGCCGGACTATGAAAAGTGGCAAAAGAACGCCGACGACTTCCTGAACAAATATTACGCCGATTACAGCGCGTCCCTTCGCCGGACGGGCAGCGCCGCGGCCGGCGGCATAGCGGGCAAACCCTCCGCGCGCTACAGCTACGTCAGGACGCACAAGGGCTACGACTTCCCAGCCAACAGCGCAAGCGTGACCATAGACACGTTCGACGGCTCCGTCGTGGGCCTCAGCTTCAACTGGAACGACGGGCAGGAGTTTTACGAGTACGACGAAAACGAAATAATAGACGCGGAAAAGGCAAAGCGCATCTGGACAAACGACGCAGAGCCGTCGCTGATGTACCTGAGCGTGCCCCAAATGCGGGAATGGGGCGGCATGACGTACGAGCTTAAGCTCGGCTGGTGCTTCGATGCCGATTACGTCTACGCCGTGGATGCCGAAAACGGCACGCGCTACGGCGAAGCCGCAAGCGGCAAAAGCGGCGCTCTCACCTACGAAGACACCTCTGCAATGCTCTACGCTCCCGAAATCCTTGCACTCGCTCAATACGGCATAGGCCTTAAGGACTGCGCCTTTACCGCGAGCGACATGCTTACCGCCCGTCGGCTTATGATTCTGGCGCTTCAGATGGAGGGCAACGTCAACGTGGAGGAATACGAGGATGAAGCGCTTATAAGGACCTTTAATAACCGCTATGGCATAAGCCTTAACAATCCTGAAATCATACTGACTTGCGGCGAAGCCGCAGCCATAATGGTAAAGATAGCGGGCTACGGAGAAGCCGTAAAGCTCGAAGGCATTTACACGATAAAGGCCTCCGACTGGGACGACATGCCCGAAAACGCAAAGGGCGGCCTCGCAATTGCCAAGGCATTGGGCTTTATCGACACCGAGGACGGCGCTCTCAACCCATACGCTCAGGCGCCCGCCGCGCTGTTTGCCCACATGATCTACGCGTGGCTCAGCCGATAAAATAACGCCTGAGACAAAAAGGGACGCGGAGGCATTGCACCTCCGCGTCCGTTTTTTATGCGTCGATTATGCCGCAGCGTCAGCTTCAGCGAGGATTATGGTGAGGCTGCCGCGAGGTTCGGCGTAGTATTCGCCTATAACTCCGCCCAGCTCTTCGGCAATGTACTCAACCAGAGCGTCGTCCAGGGTGATGCCGGTGTCGAAGCCGGCGCCTTCACTGTAGGCGCGATAGAACACGGCGTAGGTGTCGCCGCCCGCCGCGCAGAAGTTGTTGGTCACGACCGCGTAGGTGGCGTTCTCGTCAAAGGGCTCGCCGTTGATGGACGTGATGGTCACGCGCTTAATGGAAGCGGGGGCATAGTAGGAGGATTCCTTGCCGGCCACGGTGTAGAGCTCGCCCTGATCATAGGGAACGGTGGTGTCGAGCGTCAACTCGATGCCGCTGGTCTGGGGATAGCCGCCGATGGGATCGGGAGTGCAGAAGGTGGAGGCCTCGAGTGCCTCGACCAGCTCGCTGCCGGTCACGTATACGACCGCGAGGGTGTTGCCGAAGGGCAGCACGGTCTTGACATCGTTCATGGTGACGTCGCCCGCGGTGATTGCCGCGCGGATTCCGCCGCCGTTGGTGATGG
>JAFPYA010000253.1 GCA_017412445.1 Clostridia bacterium | reverse complement strand
CCGGTAAGCTGTAAAAGGTGCATGCCGGTGAGCGCGTTGCCCGTGTATTTGACCGACGAGGTCAGATAGCCCCAGTTTTTATCGAAGGCGTAGCTCCTGTCCCGCGAGAGCGCCTTTTCCATGGGCAGAATTATGCCGGGCACGTGCTGTATGTCGCTTCCCTGTATGAAGGCGCTGAAGTTCAGGTGATCGCCTCTGTTTATAGTGACACTCAGCCTCGTGCTGCCCGCAAGGCTCACGCGCAGCGCGCCTTCGGTTTCATCGTCTTCATCGCCATCGTCGTCGTAAAAGCAGGCTTCCTCGCACAGCTCGTGCAGGCTTCGGCTGTCGTCGTGCTTCACCGCACGCTTATCGAGCCGCACGCCCGGAAACCTGTCGGCAAGCGTTTTGAGCAGATCCTCCCTGATCGCGCTCAGCTGCTCGCCTTCAAGCTTGCCCGGAAAGAGTATGTCCGCGAAGTTGCGCTTAAGGTTTATGCCGCTCAGAAGCACTATGTCGTTCAGATCGCTTATACGGCTATTCTGCATATTCGTTTTTCCTTTCGGCGCTGAGCTTTTCCTCGAGCGCGCGGATTTCGTCGCGTATGGAGGCCGCGGTCTCAAAGCGCTCCTCCTGCACGGCCTTTTGCATTTCCTCTCTGAGCTTTTTAACCTGATAGATGTCGCTGTTAAGCTTTTCCTCGCTGCCGGGCGCTTTGTCCACGTAGAGCGCCGAACCGTTGCGCCTGACCAGCATCTCCTCTATAGGCTCACGGAAGGCCTTATAGCAGTCCGCACAGCCGCAGGCGAGGTTCTTTTTGAATTCGGCGTATGTGAGCCCGCAGCCCGGGCAGGTAGCGTCAAAGCGATCGCTTTCCTTCTCCATGCGGCTTTGATGTATCTGACCTATCAGCGCGCCCAGAAACTCAGAAATGTCAAGGGCGTGTATGCCCGGCATGGCTCTTAGCTTGCTCATGCACCTCTGGCACAGGGAGCGATCCATCGTGCTGCCGTCCGGCATAAGCGCCTGAATGTGTACCGTCGCTTCGTTTTTTCCGCATTCCTCACACAGCATTTTCTCTGCCCTCCCCCGCGTTCTTGAACGCCTGAACTACCACGTTTTTAAGTACTGAAGCCCTGAGCGCATCTTTTGAGCAAACCGGCATGCTCATCGCCCCGTCATTTACCGCGGCGTACATGAGCCTTGCCTCGCTGAGCGTCACGAGCTTCATTTCATGAAGTCTCAAAATTATGTCCTTTGCCTCTTCTTCGCTTATTGACGAGCCGATTTTCTCTATGAGGCTCTTAAGCAGATCCACCTCGTTTGCGGTTATGCGTATAATCCTCACATACCCGCTGCCGCCCCGGCGGGACTCCACAAGGTAGCCCCTGTTGACCGAAAAGCGCGTGGCCAGCACGTAATTTATCTGGCTGTTCGCACAGCCGAAATACTGAGCCAGCTCGTTGCGCTTTAGCTCAACACGCGTGTCGTCTGTCAGCAGGTCTTTTATGAATTGTTCTATACTGTCGCTGAGCGCTGCCATAGCTGCCTCCCGTCTGACTATTTTTGACTATTATACAATGCCGCCCTATAAAATGCAATAACCCCGGAAAGATTTTTCCGAGGTCTTAACGATAAAAGCGTATGCGCGTTATATTCAGAAGCGCTTTATGAACTCGATGAGCGCCCTTGCCGAGTTGTCCGCCGCCTTTTCGGCAAAAGCCGTATAGCTCATGTCGGCATCCTCGTCCGCTCCGTCCGATATGGCCCTCAAAATAGCGCAGGGGCACTTGTTTACATAGCACACATGCGCTATCGCCCCGCCCTCCATTTCGCAGGCCACGGCGCCGAAGTTTTCGGATATGCGCCTTTTGTCTTCGGTTTTGCATACGAATTGATCGCCCGTCGCCACGGTACCGGTGATGCCGTTTATGCCAAGCGAGCATATGGCCTCAAGCAGAGCTGCGGTTACGGTCGGGTCGGTCGGAAAATAGATTGTGTTCACCGTGGACACAAAGCCCGGCGCGTCGCCAAGCGCCGTAGTGTCCACATCATGCTGAACGAGCCTGTCCGCAGCCACCACGTCGCATATGTGCAGTTTGTTTGTGAGCGAGCCCGCGACGCCGGTGTTTATAATGCAGTCGGGCGCGTAGGAAAGTATGAGGCTCTGGGCGCAGACGGCGGCGTTCACCTTGCCTATGCCGCACACGGCAGCCACTACGTCCTTACCGTGGACGGTGCCGGAGATAAAGCTTATGCCCGAGATCTCTTTGACCGACGGGTTTTCTATGTGCGCCTTAAGCAGAGTCATCTCTTTTTCCATCGCGGCGATTATGCCTATCATGCGTTTACCTCCCGATTTTGTTCGGTATCAAATATAATGCGTTAACAGGATCGAGACAGCGTTTGGCTTATACGGCCGTCCTTCTGACGGCTGCGACGCTCTGAGCCGAGATGCCTTTGCCCTCGCCCTCAAAGCCAAGGCCCTCGGTGGTGGTGGCTTTTACGCTGATAAAACGTTCATCAAGGCGCAGCTTCTCGCCGAGGCGTGCCCTCATCTCATCTATATGCGGCGCAAGCCTGGGCTTTTGGCAGACTATGGTAATGTCGCAGTTTATCAGCTCGTAGCCCGCGTCATGCAAAGCGTCGTTTGCCCTTTCGAGCAATATAAGCGAAGAAATATCCTTGAAGCGCTCGTCATTGTCCGGGAACAGCTTGCCTATATCGCCCAGCGCCGCCGCGCCCAGCATAGCGTCCATGAGCGCGTGTGTGGCGACGTCGGCGTCCGAATGGCCGAGCAGCCCCTTCTCATACGGTATTTCCACGCCGCACAGCACGAGCCTTCTGCCTTCGACCAGGCGATGAACGTCGTAGCCCGTGCCGACGCGAATTTCGCTTGCAAGCCTCGCTTCGGCCATTTTGAAATCCTCCGGTGTGGTAAGCTTTATGTTCTCTCTTGCGCTTTGCGCTTCCGTCAGCCTTACGCCGCCAAAGCACTTTTCGTACAGGTATGCGTCGTCGGTAGCGCTGTCGTCGGGCGGCAGCGTTTCATGCGCCTGCATGAGCTTTTTGTAATCAAACGCCTGAGGCGTCTGTACGCTCCTGACTTCGCTTCTGTCTATCGTTTCGCGCGCGGTCATATCCCCGCTTACGCGCTTTAATGTGTCCGTGACGGGGCTGGAAATGATGCCGGAGCCGTATTTGCATGCGTCTGAAATCACGTTGGAGACGATTTCGCGCGTTACAAACGGGCGCGCCGCGTCGTGAACGAGCACGATGTCCGCGTCCGGCGAAATTGCCTTTAAGCCCGAGTATACGCTGTCTCTGCGGGTTTCTCCGCCAAATACCACACTCTTTACGAGCGGGCAGGCGCCCTCCTCAGATGCAGTCTTTTGGTAGAGGGCCATGTCGTCACGGCTTATGACGAGCACGATCTCGTCGATAAGTCCTGTGCGGGAGAGCGCGTCAAGGCTGCGGCTCAATACGCTTCGGCCGCAAAGCTTATAGAATACTTTGTTATAAGGCAGGCCGGCTCGCACTCCGCGGCCGGCCGCAACAACCACACAGCCCGTCTTCATTTTAGAATTTTGTACATGAGTCCCGCGTCTTCCTTGCGGGCTTTGTCGTTTACGGACAGTATTTCAAATTCCGAAAAGCTTTCACCGTGCCTGAGCGTGATAACATCCCCCGGCTTCACCTTGAGGCCGGGCTTGGCAGGTCTGCCGTTTACGCTCACGTGCTCCGTGTCGCAGGCGTCGTTTGCCACGCTTCTGCGCTTGATTATGCGTGAAACCTTCAGAAATTTGTCTAACCTCATGCCCTGATTTTCGACGGGCTGGGTCTGCTTGCTGTTTGCCATATTACTTTGAAAACTTCTCCGTAAAGCTCTGGGTGAACTTGAAGGCAGGCTTTCTCATGGCCTTCACGGTGATGGTCTCGTGGGTGATGGGATGGCGCACGGTATGCTCCTTGGTGGTCATGGTCCTGTAGGTGCCAAAGCCCACGATGCGAAGCTCATCGCCGTTATTGAGCGTATCCTCGATAATTTCATGATAGGCCTCGACAGCCTTGGCGCTCTGTTCCTTCGTCAGGCCCGTCTTCTTGGCGATGGCGTCGATAAGTTGAGATTTATTCATGCTTGGTCTCCTTCTGTCAATATCTGAGCGGCTAGCGAAAACAGTTCATTCTGATCAAAGAGCATGTTTTCCTCCGCAGCGTTCAAAGATTTTACCACATCCGCCAGCTGTTTAGCAATAGCTTCAACATCAATATTCTCAAGCTTAACCGCTTTTGACGCGAGAATTAACCTTAAGCATTCAAAATCCGGGGTCTGCGGCGCGCCTGACGGGTTGAGCAGGCAGGCGCAGGTGTGGTCGTAGCTCTTAAGCCTGTCGAGGTCGCAAAGCTTTAAGCGTATGATCCTGCCCTGAGGATTCCGGAAGAAAACCATGCTGTCTTCCCCGTAGACGCTCTCGAGCCTGAGCTTTACATCTCCGGCCAGAAAGCGCGTGTCTATCTCCTTTATCAATGTGGAAGAAAGCGGCTGCAGCGCGGCGCTTACCGCGTCGATTGCGGTTAAGGAGATGAGCCTGCTTTCGCTTAAAAGAATCAGCGCGTCAAACGGGCCGCCGTACACAGTTATATCAGGATGTCTCTTCATAAGTGCCTTAGCGGTCTCATCGCCCGTATCCATAACCGAGAACACGCAGTCGCTCGCTTCCTCGACGAGCTTAACTGCCATTTCCGTGTGCGCGTCAAAATCGGGCGCGCTCTCGTACAGGGAATCCAGCGACCTGAACGGTATGCCGTTTTCCTTGAGCCAGTCGCCAAGCGCGCAGCGCTCCGTATGCAATATGACTTTTGTCGAGGCCTTTACCTTTTCAAGCGCGCCGCAGGTCATCTCATCCATGGTAAAGCCGCTGACAGCTATGCTTATCGCCATAAAAGCTCCTTTTGTGAGTATTGATTATTTTTATGTCATCTCCCCGGCACGGCGAGTCGCTTAAGCTTAAGCAGTCTGTCGTGGCAGGCGTTAAAGAATTCGAGGTACGAGTCACAGTAGCGGTTCAAAGAGAGGGCGTCGTTTGCGCTGCGCTCGCGCCTGCAGCCGCCGCGGCAGAGGTAGTAATATTTGCAGGTGCGGCATCTGGGCTCGATTTTTACAGATGAATTTATGAAGCGCCTTGCGGTTTCGCTGCGCTCCATTGCGGTAAAGCCCTGCGCGTTTACGTTGCCTATCTTCCACTTGTCGAGGCAGTAGAAATCGCAGGGATATACGCTGCCGTCGCTTTCGACCGTGAAGCTGACCGAACAGATTCCGTTCATGGCGCAGCTTTCTGGGCGCGCGCCGGCGAGTATCCTGATATAATTGTCAAACAGGCGCACGCTCACATAATTGCCGTTCATCAAATCGCGCTCATACAGTTCAAACGTTTCTATAAGAAAGCGGGCGTATTCCGCGGGGTCAGGCGCGTATGAGGCGGCACCTTGTGTCATGGGATCAAGGCAGGGTATAAACTGCAAAAAGCGGTACTGCTTCAGAAACTCGTATATTTCCCGCCCGCGGTTTACGTTTGCCTTTGAAATCACGGTGAGAATGTTGAAGGGTATGTCAAAGGCCTTCAGAAGCTCCGCCGCGGCAACGGTTTTGCGCCATGTGCCGTTATTTTGGTTATCCTTTCTGAAGAGGTCATGCGCTTCCTCATCGCCGTCCAGCGACAGGCCGACCAAGAAATGCTCGCGTTTAAGCAGCTCCGCCCAGTTTTCGTCGAGCAGGCCGCCGTTTGTCTGAAGTGAGTTTGAATAGGGCTTCCCGCGCGAATAGCGTTTTTGTAAAGCGCAGAGTTTTTCAAAGAACGCTATGCCCCTTAGCGTAGGCTCGCCGCCCTGAAAGGCTAAGTTCACCTGATTGTCTGCATCGGCAAACGCGCGGCGCACGAGGTTTTCGAGCGTATCCTCCCCCATCAGGGCAGGCTTTTGCTCGCACCTCAGGTTGAGTTCGTCCTTATAAAAGCAGTATTCGCAATCGTACTGACAGCTGCCCGAGGCGGGCTTTATGAGCAAGGTAAGATTCTTCATCCGTTTTCTCCATTTGAATATACGCTAATTATAACTTATAGCGGGCGCATTGTCAAACGTCAAAGCTATTGCGTCAAAGCAAAAAAAGGTGTATAATAAACAAAAATGATTTTTTAAGGAGCAATCCATGGCATTGGCATATGAGCATTTCAAGGCGCTCAGGGAAAAGAAGGAAATTCCTGCTGAGCTGCCTGCCGAGGATGCGTCGCGCGTGCTGAACGAGCTTGTGACCGAGTGCAGGCAGCTCACCATGAGCCAGCTGCCCACCTCGAGCAGCAAGCAATTGTGCAGCATATTGTTTTCGCACGAGGGCGGCTTTATTTCGGCTTATTCCACCTTGTCCGAGCCCAAGGTCACAAAGGACAGGGCGGCACAGAAAAAAAGCTTTAACCTCATATTCATTCTGGTCTCGCTGCTCGTTGCGGTCGCGGGCGTGTACGTCATATGGAATAGCGGGGCTAAAGACAGGTTCATATACTGTCTGTTTGCTGTCGCAGCCGAGGCTCTGGCGCTGCTCGGTTTCTTCCTGCCAAGGTCTAAAGCAAATTACCGCGT